>CANCOG010000011.1 GCA_947379685.1 Flavipsychrobacter stenotrophus
GCTTCATGCAAAATACAGTCAACATCTGTACACAGGAAGTAAGGGAAACTACTCACATTGATACCAGCGTTGGTTGCGTCAGCCTTTGATTTACCGTTTTCTTTATCTACAACTATAAGCTTGGCATAGGCATCATTTGTTGACCTGAACACGCCACGCACTGGCTTTGATTTAAGCTTAACATCGAAAGCATAATCAACTTTTACCATCGAAAACTCTTCGATCATCAGGTCCAAAGTATTGTCGGTACTACCATCATTTATAATAATGATCTCGAAGCGGGGATAGTCGAGCGTAAGCAATGACCGTACATTTTGAACAATGGTCATGCTCTCATTAAATGCAGGAGCAATAACAGAAATACCTGGCGCAAGAGGAGAACCAACGATTACTGAGTAGTCCGTATAGCTTTCCTTTTTCAGGTATAACCTAATGCTGAGAAAGGACAAAATTGCCAAAATAGCATATAATAGCAGTAACGAGGTTCCGTAAGTGAAAACCGTTGCTTCAAAAAATCCAGAAAGGTAATCCCAGAAAGTAGACTCCATTATTATTTAATTAAAGGATTTTGACAGTGACTAATGATCAACCTGTTCTCATCGTAGGTTGTATCCTTTATTTCATCTATCAAAGCCCTGGAAGCAGGGGTATTATGCTTAATAAGTGAACGGGCGGCATTCATCCTCACATCGAAATTGGACGAAAACATGAATTCCTGCTTAAGAAACTCTAGGTTCCTTCCTGATGCTATACGACCGATTGCCTTTAAAATTTCCAACTGACAAATAAGCGGCTGTGTATTGTAGATCCTGATGAGCCTGTCCTCTGCCACCTCGGCTGACAATTTACCCAAACAGTTAATTGCATCAGCACGGAAATAATGGTCCTTGTTGTTGAGCAATTCCATTACCGCAGGAATAGCAGACTGCTGATCGTAGTGGGCAATTAGTTTCAGACAAAAGGAAACAACACTCTTATTTGTAGAATAACTAACCCACCTCGAAAAATTGGGTATTGCAATATCCTTGGTAGTTGTAATGATCTTGAAAAGCTCCAACTGATCCCAGGGTAAAATTGGCTCGGTCGCGATATCAAAAAACTTAAAAGGCTCATTCTTACTTAGCTGAATGTAGGCGTTGCGGGCAGCTGCGCGCAACGAAGGATTCGTGCTATTGGTCAACGGCAGAATGGTAACGTCAGATATCTGTACGTCCATCTGTGTCAACTCAACCACTGCCTTTATCTTCTTTTCCCATTTCACGCTCTTCATCTTTTCGTATGAGTCCTTTGTCAGATTCATATCCAAATAAAGCTTACGCAACAATTCGCCCACATCTCCACGGAAGTTTTTCCTGTATTGAATCAAAACTTCTATGATAACCTGGCGCACCCACCCTTTACGATAGATTTGGTCATTAAGTGCCGCAGGATCAAATTCTATTTCATCGACTGGGACCTGCTCCAGTTTTTCATTGATCAAAACCTGCTCGGTGATCATCTCCTCGATCTTTGGCCTGATAAATGCCATCCTCTTGTCATCAACATAGCCCTTCCATCTTTTAAAAAGAATGACGCTATAGGCTATAATAGTCGCAAATATCGCAATGAAGATGAAGGCTAAAGCTATTTCAATGAATAGAGGAAGGAACTGAAATTGCTCGTAAGCCGAATAAATTAGGTTTGTAAGATCACTCCACATGTACGATTTCTATTTTTTTTTGGTAACCAACTTTGAATGACTCGATCTGTTATCCAATAACTTACGGATCCTTATCAGGAGCTCACCAGCCATTATGGGTTTTTTCAGGTAATCATCGGCTCCTAAACGGAATGCCTCTGTTATCGTTTCTTCATTACCAACCGATGAAACGACGATGATCGACACATGTCGTTTCGTAGAATCACCTCTGAGCCGGCTCACAACCTCAAGTCCATTGGCGTAAGGCATCATCAGATCAGTTATTACAATGTCATATTCTGCATTATCGATTTGCTCGAAAGCTTCCTTACCATCTTTTGCTGTTATGACATTATACCCTGCCTTGCTCAAAATATTCCTGATGGCCTTAAGCATTATGTCATCATCTTCTATTATCAGTATATTGGTCATGGTTTCAAAAGCTGGTTATTTAACAGTCCCGCATTCAACTGAATAAACTGGGAAACCCAATTTATCCATTAATTAAATTTGTATTTATCATTCAAAATTAACGATTCCCGCTCAGATAAAAAAACTTAACTAAGAGCACAAAAAAAACTATACGAAAATACAATGCTTGCAAATTTAATCGAAAACAATTATGCTACAAAATTATCAATACTAAGCTACTGCTAACTACGCTAATGCATAAGCATAATATTTATTGTAAGTTCATGGCCAATTTACGAATTCAACTGCAGTGGAAAAGAGAAATAGAAGGTTGTCCCCTTACCTTCTTCGCTTTCATACCAAATATCCCCACCATGTAATTTCGCTACCTGCAGCGAAATGGAAAGCCCTAGCCCATTTGGCTTCTCACCCAATGTCCCGTATGTTTTGCTTTCGGTAAACATATCAAAAATCGCATCTCTATTTTTTTCAGGTATGCCAACACCTGTATCGCGGATAGCGATAACAACATTATCTTCCTGTTTTTCAACATCAATAAATATATCGGCCTTTTCGAAACTAAATTTGATGGCATTGACCAAAAGGTTATTGATCACACGCCATAT
The DNA here is from genome assembly GCA_947379685.1 of Flavipsychrobacter stenotrophus. Lineage (GTDB taxonomy): Bacteria > Bacteroidota > Bacteroidia > Chitinophagales > Chitinophagaceae > Flavipsychrobacter > Flavipsychrobacter stenotropha_B. Next base: position 2,716 of record CANCOG010000011.1, read on the forward strand.
CTTATCCCTATTAACATAAGCTGATATTTCATTATGCTTAGGATTGAAAATGATTTGCTGCCCTTTTTCATGCGCCCTGAAATTGAGTAATTCTGCACAACTATTTACGAGTTTATTTATATCTACCCACTCCCTGGGTATTTTACCGGGCGCAATTGCTGCCGCTGCATCAAGTATGTCCTTACTCAGGTTCAGTGAATTGTTACATGCCTCCCGTATCAGGTTCAGTATCTCTTTATGCTCATCGTTGCTGTCATCAGCCTCAGTAATCAGAATATCGGTAAGTGCTGCAACTGCTGAAATTGGGCTCATCACATCATGTGCTACCGACCTAAGGATACGTGATTTATCCTTGTCCTTCTGTTCAAGCTCACTGAGTGCACTTTCAAGCTGCGCCTTTTGTTCTCCGATCTGGTTATTCAATTCGGTTAGCTTTCTTACATCCGTTGCTGCCCTCGCCGAATGGCGTAACACGAGTAAAACAATAATAATTGCCATTATGGCTATTATTATTACGACTACTAAATATATTTTTTGTTGGGCTTTATCTTTTTCCAGCAACGAGATCTGGTGCTGGCGCTCCAGACTTCTCACCCTACCTTCAACATCAGACGTCATAAGAGCCTTATTCTTTACTTCAAAAGAATCCTTCATGTCGAGATATGGCAAAAGGTACCGACATTGATTTGCAGTATCTCTGTTAGCCCCATAGTACTGGAACATCAAATTGAACCATTGCATCTCAATAAACTTACTGGGAATTGTATCCAGCTCTCCCTTTATGTCGCCAAGTATTTTTTTAAGTGGCACAAAACTTCTCGTTTCAAGAAAAATACCCGCGAGTTTAAGTTGCGATAGCTGGGCATCAGCGTTGGTATATCCTTTCTGCAGATTGACTGCAATACTCCTTTCCAAAAGCAGAATTGCCGTATCTGACTTCCCTGTCGCCAAGTAAATATCAGCCATATTTCCAAATACAACTGCTGACGCACTTGCATAAACACTTTCACCTTTGTTTGGATATTTGTTTGTATTTGCAACTATACAGTCTAAAGCTTTTTGGTAATAAATCATGGCACTGTCATACTCACGAGCATGGCCGTAACTCAACCCAATGTTATCAAGTAATTCCTGACGACGGTAGAAATAAGTAAAGTCGCCATCACAAAAAGTAGTGTAATAATAGGATTGCTTAAAATAGTCGGCCGCCTGCCTATACTTTTGTTGTTTATATGAGACCATGCCAAGACTGTAACTGTATGTAAAAAACGAGCATGAGTCTGAATTGTCTTTAGCCAGTGTTTTAGCTTTAAAATAATTGTCGTAGGCTTCATTATAACTCCCTTTAGCCATCAGGGCATCAGCCTTGATATTATATGCCTGAATGCGCCTGGAAACGAATTCCGACAAATGCCCGCTTTTTTCAAGCAACAAGAACATGCTATCGGCATAGTCAATGCATTTATCGTAGTCTTTAAGATCCTTCATGAAAATAGTATTACAATAACTGTAATAATTCATTTCATCTTCAATATTTAAATCATTGGCTGTATTGTGGAATAGTCTGATAAACTGCAATGCACCCATTTTGTCTCCACCGTCATAAATTTTTTCTGCCTTGACAATCCCACTGTCAAAATAGGGATGGCTTGTATGAATATTACGCGTTCTGATATTGCAGGAACAATACAGAATTAATACATATCCCAAAAAATAGTACAACCTATTCATGAGTACTTGCAAACGATGATTGAGTGTGAAAATACGCACAATTGATGTAAATTCATTAAGATTTATTTTTAGATCCTACGAACAGTAAAATAACAAAACGACAACTACAGTTAACGATAAAAGTGAAAATGACACCAAAATCCGAAAAAATGACATTAAAGAGCACCTCATCATTACTAACATTAGTTAATTAACTATTTAAATATTTTTTTCTTCAACACTTTTACACATTCCTTCAAAAAAAATGTAACAATATCTCCTTTATGAATGAAAATTATAATAATTTTACGCGTGTAAAGGGTCTGAAATTCAGCGGGCTTAAAAAATATTTTAAAAACTACCAAACCTTTTGGCCCTTTTACCCTGTATATATAAAGTACATTCCAGAATAAGTCTATTAATGCCTTTTATGAATAAAACACTACTATCAGGTTTCCGTCGTTTTTTGTGCCTCGCGGCCATTTTGTTTCTTGGCTTTAATGCCAAAGCGTCCCACGTTGTGGGCCTTGACTTATCCTACAAATGGATAAGTGGGAACACCTATAAAATAACATTAATAGCCTATGGAGATTGTAGCGCAGCAAGCTCTGGCTCGTTTTCTACATTAAATTACGCTGTACCAGAAATTTGTATTTTTGATGGCAGTTCCTATGTTACCAGTATTAATTTACATATTGATACACCCGGCACTCCAAGGTACGGAAAGGAAATCACTCCTGTTTGTCCTGCCGATACAAACCATACGCAATGTACAAATACATCATACTCCATTCCCGGAATTAAGAAATTTGTTTACGTAGGAACGTACTCTGTTCCGCACACATCGCATAATTGGCGGTTCTTATTTAATAGTAACATGGGTAGCGCTTCGGGTACTGGCCGTGCAGCTTCCATTACGAATCTGGTAGGTGCGGGCGGTACTCTTGTTTCCCTGGTTGACACGTTAGACAACGTAACTTACAATAATAACAGCCCAATTCTTACCATTGTACCAACTCCATTTTTCTGTTTGAACAATTCTGACCATTATAGCCCGGGAGCTGTTGATGCCGATGGAGACAGCTTAACTTTTGACCTTGTACGTGCTGGTAATCCTTCCACAACAACCTGTACTGCAACGGGTTTAGCCACTTATGTTGGCGGATACTCTGCCGCCCGCCCACTTTCTACTTATACCGGAGCGTTCAATTTTGATCCCACAACAGGACAGGTGTCCTTTACGCCAAACATCACTCAAAGAAGCGTAGTAGTGTACAACATAAGGGAATTCCGTAATGATACATTCATAGGCAGCAGCCAACGGGAAATGACATTCCTTGTTCTGGTCTGTACCACCCCACCACCTACTGGCTCACTTACGGGATCTACAAACGGAACAATTGATGACAGTACTCACTTTCACATTTGTGCAAACACCGGAGCATTCGATCTAACATTGACTCCAGTAGAAGCAGATACAACGCTAAACATCAAGGTTACTACCACCGGTGTTCCTCCAGGCTGTACTTTAACGGTTACCAATGATTCTACCAATCACGCATCGGCCCACATATCTTGGACTTCAAATGGTACAACCCCGGGTATATATACGTTCTATGTTACTTTTTCTGATGATAACTGTCCATTAAAAGGCGAGCAGACACTTGCATTTACGATATCTATTCTGCCGATCCCAACAGTTTCGTATACTACAATCCGACCATCTACATGCTCTGGCGACGCAATCCTCTCCATTACACCGGGAGGTTTGGGAAGCCCATGGACGGTAGATTTGCATGACATAACCGGTACTACAATTCACACACACCCAGGTCTTACAGGTACATTTACCGACACAGTAGGCGTGGGCTTCGATACCTTGGTGGTTTATAGTTCAATGTCAACTTTCTGTAATGCACGCATACCAATGCCAATCACTCAGGCGCCATTCCCTAACCCAATAATTACCCATACCTCACCTACATATTGTGGCGCTAACGATGGTGTGATTCACCTATCTGGGCTTGACATTTCTGAAGTTGATACGATTACCTATAACGTTTATGGAGCACCAGCGGCCCCGGTACCGGTACTCACATCAGGAACAGGAACTGTTGACCTGAATGGCCTATGTGCTGGCGCCTATACTAATATTGTAGTCAATCTTGGCAGGTGTCATACATCACCAGTTTCGGCAACGCTCACAAACCCTGGATTTTCTATCTTATCACTTACTAAGACAGATCCAACCTCCTGTGGAGTTCCAGACGGTACTGTAAAAATACACGGTGTACATCCAGGTCAGGCCGACTCAGTATTCTATGACTTCAACGGCGTACCACAATCTGCATTTGTTGCGGTTGCAGCATCAGATAGTTCAATTACCATTCCTGCATTGCTCGCCGGCGTGTATGCAAACTTCTATGTCACCACGGTAGGCGCTTGCCCGGGCACTCCATTCCGTTGCGTTTCAAATACACTCGGACCAGTGACATTGGTTGACCCTGTTATCACTGCAAACAACAGCTTTGATATTCACCTTGGCTGTAAAGGCGATACTGTTTTCTTTACAAATCTGTCAACACCGGCAGGCCTTTATTCACGCTGGTATTTTGGCGATGGCTACACTGATACCGTTACCAGCCCTTACCATATTTACCATCATGTAGGAGCGGTTACTATTAATGCACGCATGATGATCACTAACACCCATTGCGTGGACAGCACAATTGACGTTATCAACTTACCAGAAGTAGTTAAGGCTATTTACACGCCAGGACCAGATACTGTTTGTCAGGGCACTCCAATTAACTTTACAAATGCTTCTAAAGGAGTAAGTAATCAATATTTCTGGGATTTCGGAGACGGCTTAACTGACAACACACCTAGCCCTGCGCATTCTTTTGCTCATCCCGGTGCCTACACTGTAACCCTTATTGCAAAGGATCAGGTACCTTGCTTTGACACACTCAGGCAGAAAGTACAGATCGACTCAAATACACAAATCACTCTTTCTGCAAGCGATACAGTTATTTGTAAGGGTGGTTTGGTAACGTTCACGGGTAATTATACTGACATAGGGCTTACTGGCACTGAATGGGTCTTCGGTGACGGAAGTTCCACTATGGGAGCCAATCCAATCCAACATCAGTTTGAAGCAACTGGTAATCTTACAGTGACCCTGACAGTTAAATATAGAACGTGTCCAACAGCAAACGTGACTAAGGACGTTCGTATCTATCCTAACCCAAGTTTGTATCTCGGACCTGACACATCTATTTGCCCTGGTGGAAGTATAATGAACATCCGTGACGAATACAATGCTACAAACTCGCACGCAAGCTGGTTGTGGAATACAGGAGAAATCACTCCTAATATCACCATTAACAAACCAGGCAACTATTGCGCAACTGTGACTATTTATGGCTGTATTGCTACCGACTCGGTTGTTGTAGGCAATGATTGTTATGCTGACATACCTAACGTGTTTACTCCTAATGGTGATGGTGTGAATGATTACTTCTTCCCACGTCAATACCTGACAAAAGGGTTGACAGAATTCAGCATGAGCATCTACAACCGTTGGGGACAACTGGTTTACCAAACAAGCGGAATTGAAGGCCGCGGATGGGATGGTAAATTTAATGATGTACCTCAGCCACAAGGCGTGTTCATCTACAAGATCGATGCAAGGTTTAAAGATGGTCAAATACTCAACAAACAAGGTAACGTAACGCTTGTTAGGTAATTTCATCATTTCTATATTAGAAAAAGCAGAAGCACACGCTTCTGCTTTTTTGTTTTGTGTCAATACTCATTTTCATGATTCAGAGAGGTGGAAAAATATTGCAGCGTAATTGAATATAGAAACCGGTTCCGCGCAATTCGTCTCCAAGAGTAGAAATGCTATCAGATTGGCGCCATTGCCAGGAATCCAAACATGGGAGACAAGAAGTAGTAGGTGATATCAGCGCATTCAAAAACGCAACTGCCATTCCCCTTTGAAAAGTAAAGAGCGATCAAAAAGCAGACTTTCGGGTGATTTGGGTACAATTGCAAATTTGTAAGGTGGAGAAAAGCCAAACTAAGCAAACCTTGCCACTTCCCTTTTCAGTGCATTATTTATACCGATACAAGCACAGCAAGTAACGACCAAAACCACTGGCAGGAAATAACGGGTATTCGCAATAGGTCCTGCAGCAAATGCAAAATAACCAACCAAAAGAAAAGAAAATAATCGGATACTGATTGGAATGTTACGTTGACACAGAAAAACAATAAAGCCAACAATCCGCACGCAATTAAACAACAATACCAAAATGGCCCAAATCATTGACGGGTTATTCCCTATGTAGTGACCTACCCCGCCCCAACCTTCATTTTTCCATGTTACCCTGAAGCCCGCCTGCTCTTTGCTGTACAATTTGCCATAAGTTAGCTTGCCGGTAAAGAGATCCATTTCTGCCTTGCCGGGCTCAAAGAAAATACCCAGGCTGTGCATGATGTGAAAAAGCATGTAGGACGCAAAATTCTCCTTTAACAGTGATATGCCAACAGCATTTGCTCTGTCATAACGCTCACAGTATTCTGGTATACTTTTGATACTAGCCCTTTCATTTGCCAAAAACTTGTTGGCGCTGTCGGCGCCCTGGGTGTAACTAAAATAGGGATAGAAATAGTAAACGGCATTAAATGCCTGGTTACTCGAAAAATGGAATTTACCCGTTCGGGTATAATTAGTGTAATTGTAAATCAAAACGACAAACAGTGGCACCAACGCCACCAAAACCAACCTTTGAAGCTTAACCTTTGAAAGTGTACCGAAAACAACCAGCCACACAAAATGCACAACAACAAATGGGTAAAGTACAGGCTTTACCATAAGGCCAGCAACCAACCACAGGCTGGCTTTAAAGGCCAGGGGCAACTCTCGGGTCCTCATAAACTGCAACAGACTTCCAAAATAGAAAACGGTGCAGGTTTGCAGTAAAATATCGGGTGCAATTGTGTTTACATTAATAAACTGCGAAGGATAAGAAATAACTAATAACAGCAAAAGCCAGTCTGCCTTTTTAGATAGACCGACCTCCTGAAACACTTTCCTGCAATAGCAGATATTTACAATGGAAAGGCAATTTTGCAAAAGAAGAACTATCCAGTTATTAATACTGAAACAATAAACGCCCAACAAAAACAACGGATAAGCCGGCTGACGTTGGGTCATATATTCCGGCTCAATGGGCAACACCGGGTTCCCACTATAAAAAAACAAGTGGGACTTTATGTTTATTGCCTCATAAATATACTCGAAAGAGTCACCCATATAGATGCGGGCGTAATGCAAAGCCAGCAAGAAAAACACGGCATGTACCAGTACCAGAATACTGATGAACCTCCTGTCTTCAATGCTGTATTTAAAGTTCATAAGATCTTATCCAGTGTTTTATATATTGCTACCTATCAAGCTAAAGTCGCCTTCAGCATTCTCCAGTTTCCGTGCATATCCATTTTAACCGTAACTGTTCCGAATCCTTCGATCTTAAACAATGTTTCACATTCCTGTGCATAGGTAGATTCCATCTCACAATAAATTGCTCCATCGGGTGAAAGGTGCTCTTTACCAAAAATGGCAATTGCCTTATAAAATAAAAGCGGATCACTACCTGGTACAAACAACGCCAGACCTGGTTCGTGGTCCCGGACATGTGGTTGCAGACTATCTCTATCAGTTATGGGTATGTATGGTGGATTGGAAACGATAACGTTGAATATGCCCAATTTATTTCGCAGTTCTTCATTCAGGAAATCCAATTGAATCAATTCTATCTCTGTCTTTAATCTTTCCGCATTAAGTCGCGCAGTCTCAATTGCCCCGGTGCTGATGTCGCATGAAGTAACCGTGGCCTCCGGTATCAATGACTTTAACGAAATCGGGATACAACCGCTTCCTGTACCAATATCCAATATGGTCAGACCTGCGGCGGAACGGGCGTGGTCTGTGACTATCCAATCTACCAGCTCTTCCGTTTCAGGCCGGGGAATGAGTACCTCTTTATTCACGAAATACTCCTTACCCATAAACCAGGCAGACCCAATTACATATTGCATCGGCTCCCCCGCAATTAGTCGCTGCAACGAGGCATCATATACTCTTTGTTGGAGGTCAGTCAATTGTTGATCCTTGAGCATCAGGCGCTCCATTTTGTCCTTTCCTGTGATGTGCAACGTAACTTCGTGCGCGATAGCAGCCGCTTCGCGCTCTCCGTATATTGGAGCTAAATTATTTTTGATTGTGTAAAATGCCTGGCTGAAAGTAACCATTGGGTAAAGATACTTTCATTACTGTTCCGTAAAAATATATTTGGACGTGAAATGTAGCCCCTCTGTTCTGAACAGAAACAAAATAGCCACAATGAACCGGTCATATCAACTCGAGATCGTTTGATATAGGGCATAAAAAAACCGGCTTTAACCCTGGTGACAGGTGGGGTTTGGTTAAAGCCGGTAATATTATGAAGAGAGAAGTCTTAAGTAGTAAGGGTCTTTGAATAGGTTAAATTCGGTTAGGCTACCTCGCCCACCAATCCAAGATGCTCAGCACTTACCATTTGTAACGCAAGGCTCTTAATTGACGGATAAACTAATTCATAGACTCCTTTCTTGCTCGGCGGCACATCTGCCTCCTGCATTGCAACGATGTATATGATGGATTCTGGAATATCCAAAACCATACATACTCTCGAAATTGTCCTTTGACTAGGGCGTTTTACTCCGGTTTCAATTTGAGACAGGGAGGTTTGAGAAAGCTCGCAACGATCAGCAAGTTCGTACTGGGTGATAGAGAGTTTCTTTCTGATTGACTTAATAGCTAAACCGATGTTCATTTGATAGATTTTTTAGTAATTAGAAAATATGGTGAAAGGGTAAAGGCTTAAAAAATTGCCTTGCTGTTAATAAAGACAGTGTAATTGTAACAAAGGTTGGGCGAAAACGAATATAATTTTCAACAAGGCATAGTTCCCTGACGTTAAAACAGGTTTAAATGTTGAGCCCTTATGGAGACCATACCGCCAGGAGGCAATATTTATTCCTTCTCAATCTATAACAAATAAGGCAGGAAACTTTAACTATCACTTAAAGTTGAATACCATGCCCAGCCCAACCGCCTCAGGGCGAACCATGGGCTGAACCTGCATAGAAATGTCGCGGGAAATATCGAAGTTTTTCAGGTGGGCTCCGGTCATTGCTTCCAATATCTGCAATGTGTAGCCAATTCCGGTGAAGAGTACCGTCATATCCAGGAACTTATTGTAATCGTTTTGCAATTGCTGCAATTGCTCCGATGAATAAATATTGGTGTATTTATCAGTATAGTACGGGTTATTGATTCGGGCAACATATGCCTTACGGTAGCTTTGGTAATTATTCAGGTTATCGACAAAAAAATAACCAGCCACTGCAAGCCCAGCATATATAACAGGTACTTTCCAGTACTGACGATTATAGAACTGCCCCAGCCCGGGTAAAATAGCCGAATACAAACCCGCCCGTTTAGGATTTGGTTGAAATTTATGAGGTTTGGAGATGGATGACAGGTTGGAACTGACAATCGCAGCCTTTGACAAATTACCTGCAGTGTCTACTACACTAACAGACCGGCGGTTTGAATCTGGTCCGGTTTGGGCATACATATTGTTTTGGGCGAACAGAATGCACACCACAGTACTCAAAATAAACAAAAGTCTTGTCAAGAAATTTTTCAAAAAATGCCTGTTAAAAGGGCAAAGTTACCTGTAAATACGCAAAGTCCCTACTTGCCATGAAGCGCAAAGGAAAAGCCGGCACCAAACATCAGCCCACCCGGAGCCCTCATCTCTTCACGCTGCCGTCCCTTTGCCGTGAGCGGCGGAGAGCCATGTAGTTCCTCATACCGGTGCGTTAACAGGGGAACTGACCAGCCAAGATCAACAAAAAATCGATTGTACCTGCGCCCAAGGTTCCAATAACGATAGGCCGCAACATAAATATTTGCCTGAGGCTTCAGCATTAACGTTACGCGCTGGCGGCCATTTACAGTTTCCAGTCTTGCTGTTCGGTTGTCCTGACCTGAATTAAAGGTTAGTCCGCCACCGAAAGCAAAGCCCCGTTGAAATGGTTTGAGATAATATTTTGAACCAACGAATAACTTATTTCCCCATGTACTTACCCCTGCTCCGGCGTCTAAAGTCACTTTATCAGCCAGGCGAATATTAAAATCCAGCCCCAAAACACCAGTTGGATTATTCATGCCCGTACTAGTCCCTATATAGCAAACCGGCGGCTTGCCACGTTTCTTAGCTACGTGCTCTTGTTTTTGCCCTTCTTCCTGTACCGTCGCCGTTACAGATTGCCCATGGCTATCAATTACCATTATCAGCAGTATGACTAGCAAGAATCGGGCGTTCATCAAATTGATATAACTATTGGGTTATGTGTAAAGGTATTAATAATACTTCAATTCAGGCAATCAATAAGTCTCATGCACGTTATTCTAACCGTGTACTAATTACAATACTTCTCTGCACTGCCAGGCTCTAACATCATTCGCTTGAATCTTTTCCGTGACACTCTATTACGCTATTAACGCACCAACCTAATACTGTAAGCCATTTCAGGGGTGTGGCCCAATGCCATACATTGTGCACAATTTTGGGTAGTTGGACTAACCATTATAAAACTAACATTGCCCGTTGAAACTAGTCCATCAGGATTCCAGTCGCAGGCATTAGCAACTCTAAATACATTGCTGTATGTTTTATTTTGATCGACCCATCCGCTTTGGCCCAGGTTTGAGCCATCGGTGAACTGAACTGTAATTGAACCACAAATGGAGTTTACGATGTGGCCCCGGTGCACAACACCCGAATAGCCGGAGGTCGTAGCCCGCTGGCAAGAAGACATCAAAAAAACGCCAATCAGCAATGTAAATAAACCAAAACTTGCTTTCATAAAACACCTATTTTAATTAATGCCCACTTACCAATGTACCAACTTCACGCTTTCTACTTTATTGCCACTACCCACCTTCAGAAAATAGTTGCCTGCAGGTAATTTGTGGCCGGGAATAACAGTAGATCCTTTATTGCTTTTGCCCGTCCAGATAACACGCCCTGTATCATCAGTTAGCTGTAAGTCCAGACCTTCTTCAATTTCGGCTATCTGCCAGCTGTTCTTAGCCGGATTAGGATATACCTGTAAACCTGGTGCTGACTCCAACGTGGTCATACCCAATGAATGGTCATGTACCCTGTTATTTAGCTTGCAGATCGTCAAAAAATCGGGGTTGAGGTAGCAATTGGTCATAGCTGGTGACCAATCGAAAACATATAACTGTGTATCGAGCGTATTATACACTTTGATGAACGTATCTGCAGTACCTGTGTGCAACTGAAGTTCGAGCGGTGTATTGAAATGGCTCGTATAGGTTGGACAGGAAGCAGTCTGGACCAGCTTCACATACACAGTGCTACCTGCCTGATTCCAGGACATATTATAAATGGGGTATCCCCTGCCATATATCCATTGGTTAAAGAATGTATCGAGGTTAACACCATAAATGGATTCGGCAAGGGCTTTGAAATCGGCAGTGCTGGCAAGGCCAAAAGCAAAATTGGACTGGTAGTTCCTGAGTACCGCGAAAAAAGCACTGTCGGATGGGGCGATATACTGCAACATCCTGATCACTGCCTGGGCCTTGGCATAAACAGTTCTTCCGTTAAAAAGACTATCAGATGTGGTTGTGTCATCCACATAAACTTTACCACAGGCATCGGGCAAAATATAGCTGTTCATATACACTGCACGGTGTGTCAACGCTGCGGCGGGGCTCCAGAAATGCGCCAGGAACAACTGCTCAGAGAACGTAGCGAAGCCTTCGCTCAGCCAAACATCTCCCCAGGTACGGTAAGTTACATGATCACCAAACCACTGGTGACATAATTCATGAGCAATAATATACGTATTAGGTACGCCGATGGTCGTCATGGTCTGATGCTCCATACCCCCTGGTAACGAAGTATAGCAAACCCCATACTTTTCCTTCCAGAATGGGTAGCGGCCGTACAACGAAGAGAAGTAATCAATGTATAAACCGAGGCTGTCGAAATTCCCCTTGTAGGCTGGGTTAAACGTTGTGGTATCAAGGAAAAAATTGTGGATGAGTACAGAATCAGTACTTGACGAAAAATGCCAGTATGATTTATACTGCGCGTACCTGGCCACAGCAACTGAAATCAGGTAATAATCAATAGGATAGTTGGTTTTCCAGTGGTAATTCCAAAATCCTGAAACGGAGGTTGTGTCTACACCCATCAGTACTCCATTACTGCCATCAACAACACCACGGGGCACGGATACAAACATGTCTACAGAATCAATCTTATCAGATACACTCTGCTTGCATGGCCACCAGTTTTTTGCCACATAGGGGTCGCTGATAGTAAACACCATGTGTGTTCCGGCACCTGTTACACTATGGGTAATTCCGTTGAAGAAGCCTCCGGTTCCTCCCGGCGGCAAGCCATGATAAAACACCTGAGCTGTAAACACAGCACCTAAGGACAGAGCAGTTGGCAATGTTACCTTCCTGATGGACCCAGTTGTGGTAACCGCAAGAACTACCCCATTGATCTTCGCTGAGTCAATGGTAAAGGAGGTATCCAGCTCAAATACGTATTGGGTCATGCTTGCTACTGTTACCTGCGCTGTTGTAGCAACATTTCCCCACACATAAACGGCGGTATCGGTCAGGTTTATGTTGAACCTTAAATACTTCATATCGTAATTATCTTCACCCGGGTCGGCCAGCGTCGTTTTGGCGGCATTGTGTGGTTTCTGCCGTGAGCAGAATCCAGACCCGGCGAACGATGAAACGGTGATGGCGGATAACAGGGCAACAAGTAACGATATTTTGAGGCGCATTATGCAGGATGTTTTAGAATAGTATTTAATTGTGTAAAAATAAGTACAGTTTCCCAAAAAAGCTGATATATGTACAATTAATCCAAAATTTATCCGTTGTATGGTCGGAATTAAAATCGGCACATAGGACGTTCAACCAATGACCACGTGAATTCCACTGGTGCCAATCGAATAATCAACTTAAACATCATAATAAGATGACCGGATTCATCATTAAAACAAGCGACAATCTAACGATCCGTTTCCGCTATTACCACGAAGAGGCTCCAGTTTCTGTGGCTGCCTTTCAGCAAGTGCTGCCATTCACGCGTTCCTTTTATCATGCCCGGACCTCGGGCCAGGAGTTTTGGATCGCCAACGCTTTTCACTTTGATATAATTCAGGAAAATGCATCAGTATTCACCGAACCCGGAGAAATAGTTTTGGGGCCAATGAAACCAACCCGCGCCCGTGCCGGAGGTGGTGGAATCGGTGTCTATTACGGAGAAGGTAAGGGCCTCGACGCAGCAAATATTTTCGGGAAAGCCTTCGAGGAAGACATGCCACAACTCAAAGTACTTGGAGAAAAAATATGGAAGGATGGCCAGCAGGAGCTGGTTTTTGAGGCAATGGAGTAACCGGCTTTCTTGCAAAAGCGATGATAATTTCCCCCCATTGAGTTATTCGAAACTTGCCAAGACTAAATCGGATAATGCATTTTTTGGAAATCCGGAAGGAATTGGATAATATTGAATCAGGAATAACATTAAAGAATTGATCGACATTTAGCCTTTCGCATTAAAGAAAGGGAATGCTTCTAAGATTCTTATGTTGAAGTCTTTTTTCAAAAATTTCCTGCACCGTTATGAGAATATTCACCCATTTTGCGTTGATTACTTTGCTGTACTTGCTACCAACACAAAGCGCAGCCCAATACCACTGGGAATGGGGCAGATCGATGCACTCAACCGGAACAATTACTGGCTTCGCCGACGGGTGGTCAATTGCAACAGACCATTTTGGGCACGTTTATGCTGGAACAACGTCGTCTGTCAATCCGGCAATTTTTGATACATTCAACTATGTACCACCAAGCTCGACAGGCTTCTATTGCCCAGTGATAAAGTATGACACGGCCGGCAAAGTCCTATGGGCAAAGTTCTACTTTTGTGGGGTATTGGGGCTTTCGAGCCTAATAACAGACTCAGTAGGTAACATCTATATTGCCGGATCTTTTAACGTCACTGCAATGACAATCGGCACGCGAACCCTATATAATTCGGCTGGAACTATCAACAATTTTATTGCTAAACTTGACTCAAACGGGAACACAGTCTGGGCTAAACAAATTGAGTCAGCTGGTTACTACCCCTCACTTACTGTAGATAATTCGGGCCACCTATATCTCACAGGTTCATTTTTAGGTAGCCAATTAATTTTGGGAACGGATACATTGTACAGTCACCATCCAGGACGTGATGAGATTCTTGCCATGAAAATGGATACCTCAGGAGCAGTTATTTGGGCACGAAGTGCCGGGGGGGCTCATACAGTTTACAACCCTGTCTTGTTTAACAATTCGATCGCAGTTGATTTAGCCGGAAATGTAATTATTACTGGTGGCATGAGTGACACAATTTATTTCGATACTGTTACCCTAACAACCAACTTCAATAATGCTATTGGAAGGGTATTCATTGCCAAATACAGCCCGTCTGGTAGCCTATTATGGGCAAAAGATCCAGGTGGTCTATCGCATTTTACCGGCTCTGGTGCTAGCGGAGGATGGTACCGAGGTGATTTTGGGAGTAGTTTGGCTACTGATAATTTGGGAAATATCTATTTAGCAGGCAGCTTCTCAACTTACTATATGTGTTTCGGTTTGGACACAGTGTTTAACTACAACGAGGGCGTGAGTGATTTATTCCTGGCTAAAATAAACACTTCTGGCGCGCCAATCTGGTTGAAACACTTTGGTGGAAATGGCAATGATGTTGGTGGCTGTCTTGCTATTGACAAAACATATCAACATGTTTGGCTTTCAGGGGGATTACAATCGAACACCAGCTTTTTTGGATTCGATACCGTTTACCAAACTGACGGGCCAGGCTATTACAATTCGAGTTACGATGGTGGCTTTGTGGCAAGACTAGATACAGCTGGTAACCCCAATTTAGAATTCCCATTGACCTTCAGCGGCGACGACCTAAACGCAATCTCACTTGATGATGTAGGGAACCTCTATCTAACTGGAGATTACGCGGCAGGCTATCCAGGAAATGACACTGTGAGGTTAGCGTGTGACACATTCGCTCTTGCCCCCAGCACCGAAAATTTCTTTATTGCCAAATTAGCTGGTCCGTGGGTTAAAATGGCGGATACTATGCACACGGACACCACTAGTCATACGGATAATACAAATCATATTGATACTACAAATCATATTGACACTACAAATCACATTGGCATAACCCACCATTTGATAACTCCTATTTATAATACAACAAACAAGATTTCAATACACCCTAATCCCACTATTGGATTGCTGGTAATAGATGGTGCCCTGAATTGCGATATAGCAATTTGCGATGTACTGGGCAGGATTCTGACTACAACTTCCATTGACAATGATAAACAGATTTTGGATATTACTACCCTACCGAACGGAGTCTTATTCCTTGAGTTTATAAATCATTTGGATGGCACAAAAACCGTCAAAAAAATATTAAAAGAATAGGTCCATCCACATGCTAAGAAAAACTGGATTTGGGACTACTTCCGCTTCACACCAAAATCTATCCTATAATAAAATATAGGTAGAAAGCCCAGTTGATACTGCTTGTAATACGGCTGTGGGTTACCTTGTGCTGCAAGGTCGCTGCTGTAGGTATTGGCCAAGTCATTTTTGTTTCCGAGCACGTTCACGAGATCGAGGGCGAACTCATGTGTTGCCTTTTTCGCGTTGAGTTTTACCCCTAGTTTGAGGTCCGCCCTGAAGTATGGTTTCAGGCTCAGGCTGTTGCGCAAACTGTCAATGACCACCGCATCACCATAAACATTGGAGGCGGCAACGTCAATGGGTGAATACAATTTGCTGCCCATTGCAGTAATTTTCGCACCGGCAATAATGGTGCTGTATGTACGAAGTTTGTGCTCGTAACCTACCAGTAAGTTCGCTGCATAATGCGTATTGAAATCGGTATTACGGACCACCCCGTCATTACCCTTAGCTTTTGAATCGAACAACGACCCGGTGAGTAGGAAGTAATAACCATGGGTCATCCTTTTTTCGAGCGTAAACTCACCACCGTAATTGTACCCTGTGCCCGTGTTCTTCAATGGACCTGGAAAATCGCGCGAAAATGAAGAGCCCTGATTTAATGCCGAATAAGAAGAACCCACCCTTGTTTCAACTGGCACGTCAAATAGATACTGGTAATAACTCTCCAGCCTGAGTTTTAAAGCACGGCTAAGCACCCTTTCGTAAGCCGCTACCAGGTGATGACTGCGCGTAAAACCTACATCGTAATTGTGCATGACCGATGGCGGGTTTTGAGACAGATGGGCAAAATACTGGTACAATGGCTGCATCTGGCTATGGAGGCCATATCCCGCTGTAATAATATCTTTTTCAGATGCGGCCCAACGCATACCCAGCCTCGGCTCCAGCGAATTTGACCCATTATGTGAAAGGTATTGAGCATGTATACCCCCATTAAATGTTAGGTGTTCTGAAGGCTTGAATTTATACTGAACATAAGCCTGCAACAGATCGGTACCTCCATTAAAATCTGACCGGTGTTCCCAATCCTGCCTGCTGGTTGGGTATTGCCTGCTGCTGTCTATCAGGTTAAGGTGGTAGTAATTATTAATGATACCAAATTTGAGCGTCTGCCTTGCTGATATTTTCTTGTTGACCAGCCAATGCAGATTTGCCGATGCTGTGTTGTAATCGTAGCCCAGTATATTCTTCAGCGAATCAAGTTTAAAACTGGCATCTCTAAACACTTTGTCGTGATGTGCGTAAACAACATTGTCCGCCGTTGCGATGGTTATTTTTGTATAGGTAGAGCTACTAATCGTGTGGGTATATTCAGCTCCGACTATGCCTGTATTTGATGTAAAATACTGATCACGGTCCGACTCCCCGTATAATTCCGGAGCGGGTTTAGTGAGGGTACTTACAATCAAGTCTATATTACTTAGACCGCCTATTCCAAATATTGCAAGGTTATCATTTTTACCAATAGGAAAATTCAATTTGAAGGTAAGATCCTGATACTTCGGCACTGAAGATGTACCTATCTTAATATGAAATCCTTCAAATAATTGCAAGGTAGAATACCGGTAACTAACCAGGAATGAAGAACGCTTTTTTGCAGAGAGCGGCCCTTCTGCAGCCAGCTCAGTACCCAGGAAGCCTAACTGACCTGTAAATTCAAACTTATCATTATTGCCGTTCCTGAGTTTAAGATCGAAGGCTCCTGCAACCGCGTCGCCATACTCCGCAGGGAAAGCACCGGTGAAAAAATCGCTGTTGGCCAGGGTCTTGCTGTTGAGCATACTTACCGGACCGCCGGAGGTACCGGGAATTGCGAAGTGATTTGGATTGGGGATATCTACACCTTCCAGCCGCCACAGAACACCCTGCGGCGAGTTGCCTCGAATCACAATATCGTTTCGGGAATCATTACCACCCTGTACTCCGGCAAAATTACTCGCCATACGGGCGGGATCTGATCGGCTGCCAGCGTAGCGTTCCGTTTCCTGTACATCAAAAGTCTTAGTGCTCACCAAGGCCATATCGTTGATATGCTCGCGCTTTTGGGTAATCACAACTTCCTTCATCTTTACCGCATCCTCTTCCATTTCAATGGAGAGTATTACCTCCTTTGCTGATGAAACCGGAAGGTCATTTAAGGAGTAATTACTATAGCCCAGGTAAGTTGCTGTAATGGATTGTTTGCCGACCGGAACTTCGTTGATAGAGAAATTACCATTACTATCCGAGACAGCACCCAAGGCCGGTGTTGCATTTGTGATAATAATAGTAACGCCTGCCAATGGAGCCTTTGATTCTTTGTCTAACGCTTTCCCTCTGATGATTTGGGTACGTTGGGCAAAACCCAGAATGGGGAATAAAAACAAAAGGGTAAGCAAGTAAAATTTTCCGGCCATAAATTGGTTTGTGGCAGAAAGATAGTGAATTAGTTAGGTAACATATACTTTGGGTGCATTTCAATTTGTCGCGAGTGCAACACACAAAGTCCTCACCCCGTCCTCTCCACAAGTGAGCTACTATTAGGGCACAAGTATTTTCAGGCAGGAAAAATTCCCCGTTAGGGGAAATAGCTTTATAGAAAACATTATATGAACGACTCATACTCCTTTAGGAGTATAACAGTTTCGGTTGGATTGTTATGCTCCTAACGGAGCATGGTAACAATTGGCTAGTTTTTCTACAAAGCGTTAGCTCCTATCGGAGCAGCTTATGTGTTGCAAAAAAGATGTTTCCTAACGGTAGCACAAGTGAGAGAGGGGGATCAATGTCTTCGCTATCGCTCATATAATATTGTGCAAAACTTTATTCGATAAAATGTTTCCTATACTTTAGCCAGTGAGTGCATTCCCTGATGTGGTCAAAACTCAAGGATAACTGGTGCATCTTGTGCAGTATTCTTCATCTATTCAGCCACTTTTTAAACTCTGCAACCCTTGCCCGGCTAACGAAAATTTCCTGATCTTCAGCCTGCCTGAGATTTACTTTCAGGCGCCCGTTAAAATGATTCTGTATTTTATCAATAGAAGTAAGTGGTGCAATATATGTCCGGTTAAGCCGGAAATACTGATCGGGGTCGAGCGTCTTCACCAGCTCTTCCAGCGGATCTTCGATAATAAATTTCTGTCCGTGATTGGTATGCAGGAATACTACTTTATCATCTGCCCGGACAAAGGCCATATCCCCGACAGGTATCGTAATTAAACGCTCGCCCTGTCTCACCAGAAAACGGGATTTGTATCGCTCACGGGGTAAGGTCATTTGCCTGATTAGATCGGCAAATTGCATTGTCGCGTCAGCGGTGGGCTTGCGCTGCAGATGGAATTTAGCGATTGCGGCCTTCAACTCGTCAATATCGATTGGTTTGAGCAAGTAGTCTACACTGTTCAGTTTAAACGCCTTTAAGGTATAGGCGTCATAAGCTGTCGTGAAAATAACCGGTACGTTAATGTTAGTTCGCTGAAAAACTTCAAAACCAAGCCCGTCAGCCAGCTGAATATCTGAAAGCACGAGGTCTGGCAGCGGGTTTAGTTTTATCCATTCTGTGGCCTCCTCAACTGTTTCTATAACAGCGGCTACCTTTGCCCCGGGTTCAGCAATAGCAAGTAATTCCACCAACCTTTCGGCAGCCATACGCTCATCTTCGAGTATCAGGATTTCCATGGTTAAAGCAATGGTATTTTTACGATAAACAAATCAGCAGCTTCCTCAAAAATAACCGGGTTAGGCGTGGCAAGTTCATACCGCTTTTTGATGTTGACCAATCCCATGCCGGTTGACTCTTCAGGAAGTAGCTTCCGTTGCAGCGAATTTTCGATCACCAGGTAATCGCGTTCATTAAGAATACGAACAGTCAGCGGTTTCATGACAGAAATTTCGTTATGTTTAATCGCATTTTCCGTAAGCATCAACAACGACTGAGTAATGATCTTTCTTTCCAAAGCCGCTTCATCAACACGGATTTCTGTGATCAATTTCCCCTCAAAACGTTGCTCATTCAGGAACAAGTACGACTGTACGACCTTCAATTCCGTGGCAACATCTATCACATTTTCGCCGCTGTTTTGTAATGAATAACGAAATACTTTCGACATCTGCTCAACGAACTTTATTGCCAGATCCGGCTGACGTGGAATCATAACAGTTAGCGTGTTGAGCGAATTGAACAGGAAGTGAGGATTGACCTGGCTCTTTAAAGCCTCATACTGGCTTCTGATCATCTCCTTTTGCAGCTGGGCATTTTCTTCTTCTCCCTTTTTCAGGTGAACAAGGAATTGCTGACCCGCTGCCATAAGCCCAAAAACGAGTGTAAACAGAACCGAATAAATACTATTGCTGACATAAGAAGAAACAGATTGTTCCTGAAAATGGAAGAACCATACCATGAATTTCATGGTCACAACCATGATTAAAACACCAAGTAAGGCCAACACCAGCACGCTTATCAGGAGCTGAATGGTCGGCTTCCAGTTTCGCCGAAAAACCCGCTCTAAAAAGGGGGCAATCAGGAACATGCCCGACGTCCAGCCGAGAGTGGTAACTGTAAGCACGAAGTATACGCTGTAACGCCAGTCGTTACCTGCTGCATAATACTCATAGTTCCCGGCCAGGTTAACACCAAGCACCAGAAGGTAAGAGACAAGGAGAATGACTAAAATGCGTGCCTGTTTCATATTGCTTGTTTAGACTAATCACCAAAAGTCGTTCAGGTTGCCAGAATGAGAAAGTACATTCGGGCGAATGGTCGAAAAAGGAAGATGAACTAAACAATGATTGACAATGCAGCCTGTACTATTGGTTTGGGTTTGCTTTCACGAGCAAAACATTTGCAGTAGCTACAATACCTTCTTCCCTGCCAATAAAGCTCAGTTGCTCGGTGGTTGTGGCTTTAATGGAAACATCATCGATTGTAAGGTCCAGTAAGGCGGCAATTACGCTTCTCATTTCATCTACATACTTCCTTATTTTAGGTGCCTGCAAAAGAATGGTGCTGTCAATATTTACAATATTGTAACCTCTTTCTCTGACCAATGAATAACACTTCTGTAGCAAAACTTTACTGTCAATACCTTTATAAGCGGCATCGGTATCAGGAAAATGCTGGCCTATGTCACCCATACTCAATGCGCCAAGTAAGGCATCACAAATAGCGTGTAATAAGACATCAGCATCTGAATGGCCCAGAGCCCCCTTTGTATGAGGTATCAAAATACCACCCAACCAAAATTCCCTGCCCTCTACTAACTTATGAAAATCAATTCCCTGCCCTATGCGATAC
>CANCOG010000012.1 GCA_947379685.1 Flavipsychrobacter stenotrophus
GCGACTTAAGACACTGGCAAAGGAGATGAGGCCGTTATGGGTCAGTGACCATTTATGTTGGACCGGAATTAACGGGCTTAATTCACATGACCTGCTTCCGGTTGTGCTCAACGAAGAATCGCTGAAGCATATTTGCAACAGGATTAAGATCGTTCAGGATTTCCTGGAGCGGCCGTTGGTTATAGAAAACCCAAGCACTTACCTCACTTTCAAACAATCAACCATTGCCGAGTATGATTTCCTGAGGTACTTGACTGAAGAAACCGGTTGCGGCCTGTTGCTCGATGTCAATAATGTTTACGTGTCGTCGTTCAATAACGACTTCGACCCGGTGCATTACATAAAACAATTGCCTCACCGGCAAATTGTACAAATGCACATAGCAGGCCACCAGCATTGTGGCGACTATATTATCGATACCCACGACAGGAAGGTGGTTCACGAGGTTTGGAAATTGTTTCACCTCGCGTGGCAACTGACCGGTGGTGTAGCAACCTTGCTGGAATGGGATAACCACATTCCCGAATTTGAAGACTACCATGCCGAGTTACTGAAGGCCAGGCAATTCATGGCTACATTGGGAGCCAATGGAGATATACCACAGGGTTCTACTGACTACGCTGTGGAGATATCGACACCGGTTAATTTTTTGGTAAGTGAGGTCGTATAACTAACTCGCGTCTCATCGAATTTTGTACTATTTTCACTTATGGATACTCCCGGTTTTAGTGCTGCACAGGTTCACGAATGGTTACAGGGAATGATCATGCAAAATGGCACTGCCCCAAATGCAAGGATCACCGACATTGTGAACAGCTCTGAAAGGCTGAGCGCAGCCAGGCACCTGCATATTTACCAGGGTAGCTATATAGCGCGGTTACGGGCTTGCATGGCCATTCAATTCAGCGCGTTGGCATATGCGCTTGGAGAGGACCTGTTTCGCGATTTTGCAGACTACTACCTTTCGACGCATCCGTCTCAAAGCTATACGCTGAATGACCTCGGCGAAAAATTCTCGGCATTCCTCGCAGCAACGCGCCCTGATGCGGATGATGAAATAAAAGAAACCTGGCCCGATTTCATGATAGAGCTGGCCGATTTTGAATATGCTATCTCACTGATCTTCGATGCATTTGTTACCGATAACTTACAACCGGCCACCGAAGACATGCCCGATGAGCAGTTGCTGATCTCACCATTGTTGCAACTTTTCAACCACAAATTCCCTGTTTGCCAATACTACCTTGATTTCAGCCAGAAAAAGTCACCTGAACTTCCGTTCCCTGAAGAAAGCTATTGTGCTGTTGTTCGGCATAACTATAAGATGGGGTTGTTTACGCTGAAGCCGGCGCAGTATTATTTTCTCGGCAAGCTACAGCAAGGTGGGACGGTATCCGACGCAATAAATGAAATGGCGCAGAGGTTTGAATTGGAGGATGCCTTCGCTGCGAATATTTGGAAAGAAATGAAGTCGAATTATATTGGTTCGGGATTTTTTGTGGGGGACGGCAGTCCGCGTTAATAAATTAATGTTTCATCAAAAATCAATGAATTTTACGTAGAGACGCAGTGTTTTGCGTTTCTACAGCGGCCAAGCAGGTCGGGTGTGTGCATTGCTGGGGACATTTGGTCTGGAGACGGGCGCAGCCCAGTCTCTACAGATGGTGATAACATCACCGTAGAACTACTGCTCAAAATCCAGGTTTTCGGGAATGCGTTTGAGGGAGGTGTCACAGAGCACAGTTTCTGCCTTGATGGTTGAGTTGCCTATCTCTTCAAAACTGATATCATCGAACCATATTTGGCCGGGGCCATGCAGACGTGCACCGAAAGCTATTTTGGAGGCATTGAAAGGTACGTCTACTTCTATTTTGTACTGAGTCCAGTTGGTGGAACCAACAATGTGGCGGTCGGCCATATTGTCGAAGGAAAGGGGCTCTTTAGCATCTTCCTTATCTACACGCACATAGAAACCCGCCCACATGGTAACGCCCTTTGTCTTCATATAGCCTGTCATACGTATGCGTTTACCAAGGTATCTCTGGGAAGAAATAGTCTGCATAAGTGATCCATAATCCTCGCCAAAATAGTCTTCCTTACTGGCTCTTATGACACCACATGCCTTGCTGCTGTCGTGCCCGCCAACCTTCCACACGCCCATCTCATACTTCTGCTCTGCAGACCCCGATTTCTTCCACCCCTTTGGCACCACGAACGACAATGCGAGTATGGCAATGGCCACCAGCGCGGTATTTCGAATAATATTTGACCTCACAACAATCTCATTTAAATGACCAACAAATACACATGCCAATAAAGTGTACTGGCATATTGCAAAATACAAAAAAATGGAATTGTTTGGGGGATTGTTTTTAATCACTATCCCCCGCGGCAACGAATACAACATTTGATTTTGGACATCTTTTGCCAGGGGCACGACAAAAGGCATGCCGATATATCCTTCGAAACATTAACGGCCAAAGTAACTTTTTTATGGTATCAGGAGTATAGGTTTACCACGCATGCAAGGACTATTACATTTACTGCAATTGCCTGGAGCTACTAACCCAACCATTCCTCCAACACTAATTTGTAATCGTGGTAATGGTGGCCCAAGGCTAAGGGTTTAAAGGGGAAAGTTTCTGCTTTGTCGAGCAGGGAGGTTAGATTCAGGTCTGATTGATTTGCCTCGATGAAAATACCTTGTTCATTCAGATGGCGGGCAAGGTATTCCTGCTCGGTCTGGCCGGGTGTAGGTATGATGATGGCCTTTTTTTGAAATAAAACCAGATCCATGAGCGTGCTGTAGCCGCTGCGGCAAACAACCAGGGAAGCGTTTTGTAACATGGTGGCTAGTACCCCGCCACTTAACCGCCTGTAGTATTGGATGTGGTCTGGAATAGATTGTGGAACCGGAGCACTTTCACTACCTGCAATAAAGACGACCTTAGCTTTGTATAGAGCCAATTGGTTCCATAAAATAGAGGAAAGAACAGAGCGCTGAGGCTCGGGACCAGAGAGCAGGACCAACAAATGCTGATCTCCATTGTTTACGGGCTGCATATCGGCAAACTGGGAAAGGAGACCAAAATACCGGTAACTGCCGGGCATGTGGTCGGTGTGGGATAGCTTTCCGCCCAGGTTAATGTCGTCTGGCAAATCGGGCACCCAAACCTGCTGAAAACGATCGAGAAAACGGTAGTGCAATTGTTGCACCAGACGGTCTATAGCCTTTCCTGCACCGGTTTGCAGTTGCAACTGGTGTGTAATAATTACTGAAGGTAACTCCGGATGGTACAACCCATACCTGTTATCAGAAATGACAGCATCAATTTTCAATTTTGGTGCGTTATCCTTTAGCCAAAGATGTTCTCTTTTTATTGTTGCATAAATACCGGGAACCTGCCTGAGCAGCACCGTAGCGCCCAACCCGCTTTTCAGGGAATAAGTAACGTTGTAACCTTCGAGATGAATGGTTTCTATACCGGGGAAAAGGCCATGAAGAAACGAACGCTGCCATTCGTTACCAGCAACAACTACAGTGTGGCCCAGTTGTTGTAGGTAAGAGATAAGTGGCGTACAGCGTGTAGTATGCCCCAATCCCCAATCAAGTGGCGCTAATAATATCCGCTTCGGATTGTTTTCAATCAATAATTCCTATTTTTACAAAAGTAAATGTTATGAGAAAAAAATCGGGGAGAATAATTATTTATTTATTCATGGGAATTTTGTCGACTGAAATGCTACAGAGTTGTGGTGCTATCAAGAAAAAGTGTGGTTGCGGCACTGATCTTATGGCAAATTACAAGCCTTCAAAATACAGAAAGAGATAGTTGATTATTAATGCATTATACAATGTTGTGCTTTTAACTTAATCAATAACGTACAAGGCAAGTAGTGGCTTATTTTTAGAGCAATGTATTTTTGAGCTGGGAAAAGACTCGTTAAGGGAACATCAAATGAAGAAAGGAAATTGATTTAATATACCGATATAAACCAATTGCTATGTGGCGGGAAGAAAACATCTGGCACAATTACGTGAAAAATATTATTGCGGCAGACCGCAAGTCGGCCTTTTTTCTGGCGACTTACCTGCAACTCAATAATATGAACAAAAACTATGTAGCTTCTCTCGAAGTTATTGATTTACAACGATATAAAGTAATCAAGAAAAAGAATAAAGTTCGGGCAGCTTTGAACGACGCAGTTAATACTCCATTCGTTTTTTTTGTAGGTAAAAATTAGGCCGGGATTCTTTATTGACCCTACCCGAAGGGTATTGCTCATTGCTTCCACTCTGGCACTAATTGAACAATCTCCATGAAAATCATCTTATCATCAAGAATTCGAGTAGCTTTACAAGGAAGCGTCGGATAAAAGGAGAACCTATATTTTCATTGAGGCATAAACAAAGCTACTTTTCCAATATATTTATTTTCAACCAGTTGTAATAATAGCTGGACGATTTGGCATTAAACATTTATTACGACTTAAAGTATACAATATTACGTGCCATAAAAATTGGCTTGTAAAACTTTCTTTTAAATACTTTTGTCATTTTTGCCCCGTTATAGTATTTTAGCAGAATTAGTACACGTTAGTGAATGGAATACGAAATAAAACATTCAGGTAAATTCAACTACCTGGAAGAAGGAACCGGAGAACCTCTGGTATTGCTGCACGGTCTTTTTGGTGCGTTAAGCAACTTTAAGGATCTGGTAGATCATTTTAAAAACACGCACAGGGTAATCATACCTCTGTTGCCTTTATTTGACCTGATATTGCTCGAAACAAGTGTTGCGGGCCTGTCCAGGTTTGTCACGAAATTCATGGACCACCAGCACCTGAATAATGTGCACCTGCTCGGCAACTCACTGGGTGGGCACGTAGGTCTGGTATATACGCTTAAGCATCCGGAAAGAGTAAGGACTATAACGCTCACAGGTAGCTCAGGTTTGTTTGAAAACGGCATGGGCGAAACCTACCCTAAAAGAGGCGACCGTGAGTATATCCGCAAGAAAACGGAACTTACTTTCTATGACCCGAACGTTGCCACAAAGGAGTTGGTTGACGAAGTCTACGACATCGTCAATACCCGAATGAAGGCATTGAAAATCATAGCATTGGCAAGATCTGCCATTAAGCATAACCTGGGAGATGAGCTGAACACGATCAAAACGCCTACCTGCCTCATTTGGGGGAAGAATGACACGATCACTCCACCTATGGTCGCCGAAGAATTCCATAAACTAATTCCTAGTTCTGAATTGCACTGGATCGACAAATGCGGGCATGCACCTATGATGGAAGTACCTGTTGAGTTTAACCAGATTCTGGCAGAATTTCTTAAAAAACATAAATCTTAATTGTAAAACAAATGCCATTTTCCGTTACCGTTTGTATAATAAAGATGGTTTGGCCTCCGTTTTGCACTATAACTGAAAACCGAGGAACATGAGCATAGTGAGGTTAATATCACCGTTGGTACCCACGCTGGCCCCGTCTGACACTGGCAATAGGGCTTTGGCGTTAATGGAAGAAAATAACTTACTGCAACTACCAGTTGTTGCAGATGATAATTATATTGGACTGGTTCAGGAAAACGAAATGCTGGACTGGGATGATGCCGATAATGCGCTTGAAGGCACGGCTTTTCTCAATTTCAGGCCTGCAATTCCCCTGGGCGGCCATCCGTATGAAGCACTCAGGATCATCAACCAGATGAACCTATCCGTATTACCAGTCATTGATAATGAAAATAAATACGCTGGATCCGTTACCCGCGATAGCCTGCTGAAATACATGGCCGAAAAAAGTGGATTAGACGGCCCCGGAGGAATAATTGTGCTGGAAATGGAAGCTAATAATTACAGCCTTTACCAAATTGCCCGCATTTGTGAGAATGAGGATATCACGATCATCAATTCCCAGATGTACACTACGCCAGAGGGAAGGCTGGAGGTAACACTCAAAACCAATCGTACGTCGCTGGACCCGGTTGTATCTTCATTTGAACGCCATCAGTATACCGTGAAAGAAGTATATGGCGACCAAAAGTCGATGGAAGATGTAATGGGCAAGTACAACCTGCTCATGAACTATCTTAATATGTAAGGGGTTTGTGCTTCTTTTTCGATGCACAAGGGGCGTATCGCAATTTATCATAGTAGTCGAACAAAATCCTCTGGTCTCCCAATAGTTGAAGGGGGAGAGCAAAGTCTTACGCTTAACGGGCGGGACGTGTTTGCTGTCGCTGAGGTGTAATTGCAATCGGCCTTAAAAGAACGATTGACATGCGTGCTAAATGTGCTATCCTGTCTATTCCCTAAATATCACGTAAATTGCGGCCCGGTTCTTTGTGTTTTATATTGAGCTGAAATTACCTGGTTAAGTGTAGCAAATGATAGCGATAGACAATGTACTGCTGAGCAACGAAATTATTGAGGAAAATTTCGTGTGCGATCTCGAAAAATGCAAGGGTGGATGCTGCGTGGACGGTGACTGCGGTGCTCCGCTTTCAGAGGAAGAAACAAAAATAATCGCTGCCCTTTATCCAAAAATAAAGCCCCATCTCAACCCTGAGTATATACCCGAAATTGAAGCACAAGGCACTCACACCATAGATAATGAATACGGATTCGTTACTCCTACAGTGAATGGAGGCATATGTGTCTATGGATATACCGACGAACTGGGTATAGTAAAATGTGGTATTGAAAAAGCATACAGGGCAGGAGACATTGATTTTTATAAACCGATTTCGTGCCACCTCTACCCTATCCGGATAATTGCACAGCCCGGCTACGAAGCAGTTAACTATGAACCACGGCAATACATGTGCAAACCTGCCTGCAAGCTCGGCAATAAGTTAAAAGTACCTGTTTACAAATTTCTTAAAGAGCCCATTATCCGAAAATTTGGCGAAGAGTTTTACACAACACTAGACGCTATCGCTAAAAAGTACCGTGGCAAGCTCAACGGATAAGGCCCGATAAAGTGTTCAACACTTTCTTTAATTTCGCCGTTTAATTATTTAATTTTTCATGCGCGTATTTAAGTTTGGAGGGGCGTCAATTGCCACTCCTGGCAGGATGGTCGACCTCTTGCCAATCATAAAACAAGAAACTGAACCACTTCTGTTGGTGGTGTCAGCCTATGGCAAAACAACCAATGCACTGGAAACGGTCACAAAACTGGCTTGCTCGGGGCAAAAGGATGAAGCTATGGCTGTGGTCAAGAAGCTGGAACAACAACACCTTGACTATGCACAGGCATTGCTGGATAACGCGCGGTATGTAAAAATATCCCAAACCTTTGGCACCTATTTTACAGAATTGGAACAAGCCGTTAACCATGCAGAACAAACACAATTCGATTTTTGGTACGATCAGATTGTTTGTATGGGCGAGATCTTTTCCACCCTACTGTTCTCATTTTACCTGCACCAGGCAGGCAATGTAAATGAATGGGTAGATGCCCGCACCGTAATAAGGACAGACAACACCTGGCGAGATGCCAATGTCGACTGGAATTATAGCCGCCAGCAGGTACAAGTGGCAATAGGCCGGCGTATGAAGCAGGGAAAATCCATTATTACGCAAGGTTTTATTGGTTCTACCGTCGACGGACGATCGGTAACACTGGGCCGCGAAGGTTCAGATTATTCGGCTGCTATACTTGCTGCCATGCTGCAGCTGGAGTCGGTTACCATTTGGAAAGATGTGGAAGGCCTGCTGAACGCTGACCCAAAACAGTTCCCGAACACGGTTAAAATTGAAGCGATCACCTATAACGAAGTGATTGAAATGGCATTTTACGGAGCCCAGATCATTCACCCCAAAACCATTAAGCCACTCCAGAACGCCAACATACCTTTATATGTTAAGTGTTTCTTCGATCCATCGCTGCCAGGCACGGTAATCAAAAAAGAAGTAAGTGACGCTCAATATCCTCCATTGATCGTACTGAAGCAAAACCAGGTGTTACTGCAGGTAACCACCAGGGATTTTTCGTTCATCACCGAAGATAACCTCAGCAGCTTGTATGCTATTTTTCATGACCTGAAAATAAAGGTAAATCTGATACAGAATGCCGCCATCAGCTTTGTTGCCTGTGTAGATGATCGCCCTGAAAAACTAAAAGAACTGACTGAAGCACTCAATAAAGATTACAAAGTGCTGCAAAATGAAAATGTAAGTCTGCTCACCGTTCGTCATTATACACCTGAGATCATTGGCTATCTCACCAGCGACAAACAAATATTATTGAAGCAGGAAACCCGCAAAACACTGCAGGTAGTGATAAAATAATTGTGGCCTGAACAGGCGTGGAGCAATGCTTTTACCAGAACCCACCACGCCTGTTTACACATTCACTCTTTCCTGCAAGTGGCTTCTGGTAATTCAAGTTAGCAGTAACCCTTCTCTTTTTTTCCGCTATTTTTGTAAAAAATCAACAGTTGACCATGGCTATCCGTAATCAGATTGCAGTGGTCAATTATCGCATACCATATCCGACTATAAAACATGCAATTTAAAGATGTTGTTGGCCAGCAGGCTGCAAAAGAAGGTTTACTGAACATGTGGCACAGAGATGTTTTCCCGCATGCGCTCATGCTCGCCGGTGGCGAAGGCACGGGCGGTTTACCTCTAGGTCTTGCACTTGCACAATACATCTTTTGCACGGAAAAGACAGAAACCGACTCATGCGGAGCGTGCGTGAACTGCAGAAAAGTTTCCCGGCTTGAACATGCTGACATACACATGAGCTTCCCTACCATTCCTCCAAAGCCAGGAACCAAGGGCATGAGCAGGTTGTATATTACTCATTTCAGGGAGTTTATCAGGCAAAGCCCTTACGGCACTACGTTCGAGTGGCTGCAACACATAAATGCAGAAAATAAACAAGGTAATATTGTTGCAGAAGAATGCCGTGACATTATTGATACACTGAACCTTAAGTCATACGAAGGTGGGCGAAAGGTGCAGCTGATATGGCGGCCCGAATACCTCGGAAAAGAAGGGAATATACTTCTAAAGCTTATTGAAGAACCGCCAAAAGACACCATTATCATTTTTATTGCAGAAAATATGGAGGATATTTTGCCTACCATTCTTTCCCGCACACAAACAGTACGACTGGCACCTATTCATCCTCGTGATATAGCAGATGCTTTGGCGAGCCGATCGCTTACAGACCCTGCGCGAGCTGCACAGGTAGCCCATATTGCAATGGGCAGCTATACAGAGGCGCTCCGCCTTGTCCGGAATGCTGACAACGACTTGTTCCCCGGGGTAAAGGATCTGTTCAATAATATCTTTACCAATAACGGCCTGGGCATTTTGAAATTTGCTGATGAATGGTCTAAGGCAGGCAGAGAGCAACAAAAGAACTTCCTGCATTACATTATTCAGCTACTGGAACAGGCCATAAGAGCCCGTTACACGCCAGACACCCCCTTAACCTTACCAGATGCCGAAGCACAGTTTGTACGCAAGCTAGCCGGCACAAAAACGACATTTGAAGCATTTCAGAAACTAATAGGTGCCATTACAGATACCATGTTTTTTATCGAACGCAATGCGCACTCTAAAACCCAACTACATGCCCTTGCCATTCGTATGCATTACATTGTGAGTAACAAGCAGATACCGGTAGAGTAATTTTGATTAGCCTTAAGTCCATGGAGCAGTGGAGCTGCGAACAGTGCCTGCGGGGTAACCTGAATTACGCATCCAGGTTACCTGTGGCAAACAATAGCCGTTTATCAATGCTCAACTGCCTGTTGCTTAAAATTTTGACCTTTTTGAAATCTTTATGTTCGGGGTTGATCAAGAAATTATGTTCTTCGGGAACGAGCACAGACGGAACCTTGATTACCAGGGCCTTATTTTCCCTGATAAAGCGGTCACCTGTTTTTTTCAGTTGATCTGGCGCAGGATGACTATGCCAATCGGCTGGGAGGTCACTTATGGAAAGTGACAGTAGTTTATCGTCAGGTAACTCAATAGATACCATGCAATACCCCTTCTCCTGTATTCTTCCTATGTGTACTACCGCCTCCAGCATTGCTAACGCCGGGCTTTCAGCCGTGTAAAGCATATAGACATCCTTACTGTTCCATCTCCCACCGTAGAGCGCCGCACCCTTACCTGAAAGGTCGTCAATATAACTACATGCAGCAATTCTGTATACTACCATCAGGCGAAAATTCCGTGTTCTATTCTTCCTAACTCATCCAATATCATGTTGATACCTATAGAGGTATCCAAGAATTCTTTTGGACGCTTATTCCCGAAGGGCAACAAAATGCTATCCATCCAGATTTTAAAATCCTGCATTCCTCCAAAAACCTCCTGGCCCCTGCTATACAATTTTGCAAGCTCGAGTATGCGCTCAGACTGACCCTCCGAAAGCCTTTGCTGCGGCTTATACCTTCTCAATGTCCTATCGGAGGTATGTGTTATTGAGGCCATCTCCAGCAATGAAAGATCAGTAAGATTCATGAGGTGAGTCATCGCCTGCCTTGGTATGCCAGTTCTTATCAAACCTATGAAGTCATTCTCACTTTTTACGGCTTCAAATTCCTTTTTCCCACTCATCCCCATCATGCTGATGGTGCGACCTGTGGCAGTGTTTGATGTAACATAACCACCCACCGGCTCTTGCACAACGCCAGAGTCAATAATGCTATTGTCAAAATTATTTTGAGGATCCGTCTTTTTTGCCTTTTTCATAAATCGGACATTTGTCTGTAAAATTAAGACACTTGTCTGATATCACCAACTATTTCCCTGCAATCATACTTATTTCCACGTTCACACCTTTAGGAAGGCCTGCAACCTGAATAGTTTCCCTTGCAGGCGGGTTTTCGGAAAAATAGCTGCCATATACCTCATTCACCGAACCGAACTGCCCCATATCCATCAGGAAAATGCTCGTTTTCAATACGTTACTGAAATCCATGCCCGCTTCAGTGAGAATTGCCTTCAGATTTTCCATCACCATTTTAGTTTCGGCCTGAATATTATCCAATATAAGGTCGCCAGATTGGGGCTCGAAGGCAATTTGTCCCGAGATGTATAACATATTGCCAAATAAAACAGCCTGGCTGTATGGCCCTATTGGAGCCGGCGCATTGTTAGTGCGAATGATTTTCTTTTCCATAGCTACAAATGTACTACCATCCGTACATTTGCACCATCATATAATGAAACACCTTCTACACATCGATACTTCAGGCGACATCGGCTACGTTGCCCTTGCTGCTGACGGCCAAATTATTTGTTCCGAACAAAATAATGAAACCCGCAACCATGCAAGTACAATTAATTTAATGATTGAGCGCGTACTTGCCGGAAGCCAGGTATCATTTAAAGATCTGGCAGGTGTTGTTGTCTGTGCCGGCCCGGGGTCGTATACAGGGCTTAGGATAGGAATGGCAACAGCGAAAGGACTCTGCTATGCATTAGATATTCCACTATTTTTAGATAATAAGCTAACATTATTAGCCTTTCAGGCGTACAAAAAGTTTGGAAGTAAATTTGCCCACTATATTGCTATTTTGCCCGCCAGAGAAAATGAGTATTTCCTTAGTATTCATGACAATAATTTTACAAATACCTATGATGCAAATCATATTATGGGATCAGAGCTTGACAGTTTGCTGTCCGGAAAGGAAAATATGTGTATAATTTCCAACCAGTTACCGCCGTTAACAGCTGAAAAATATGCCGAAAACCTCTATGTGGCCCATGAAACCGAAATTGACAAAGTAATATGGGGCTTTTATAGTTTTGAGCAATATAAGTGTAATAAAACTGTAAATTTATCCACATCAGAACCATTTTATCTTAAACAAGTTTACACTCATAAATAATTGATTATCAATGCTATTCGCATTTAGTTAAAGTTAGTTATCCACACTTTAACGCTGAATTAACAACTTTTGTGAATATCAATGCGCGCTCATATCTCTGCATTTGCGTATGTTTGCAAAATATTCATTTACCGAATATCTATTCAAGGGCATTAGTGAATAATTTTTATCTATTAACATCGTAAATTTTAATTAATGGAAACGACGGTATCAGCAAACACTCTGGTAATTCGCAAAAACGAAGGTGCAGACCACATCAAGTTGGATTACGTAGCTGTAAAAAATGCAGCTATGACTTTAAGGGCAATCAACCACAAATTGCGTCAGCAGATCGTGAAATTGCTTGAGGAAAACAAACGCATGAATGTTACTGACATTTATGTAAAATTGCGTCTTGAGCAGTCAGTTGCGTCTCAGCATTTGGCTATTCTGCGTCGTGCGAACATAGTAATCACTGAACGTGATGGCAAATTCATCCACTATGCATTGAACCACGCTCGTATTGCTTCAGTTGCTAAGTTTGTAAATGAATTAGTTCATTCTGATGATTCAGCTAATTAATTTTGTTTTAAACCAACAAACAAATAAAAATCCCCGGCATGCCGGGGATTTTTATTATATATTAGGCCCTCATTCATTCGCAATCAATTTAAACTATTGTGCGCATAAATCAAGGATCCTACTCTACTAACTATTCTTAATTTGCTCCCAGGTTGTATATAAACTCGCCTGCTGTGGCCTAGTTTCAGGCATTTCGGTGAGCGGTTCGCAAGCTCTGAGGCTATCACGACAGTCGCCCGGCAAGGCCTGATACAGCTTAGTCCCCTTTGTCTTCCAGTCCATCATTTCGTCACTCACCTGCTTAATTATCTTACCAGGGTTTCCCACAACCAGCGACCGCGCAGGTACCTTTGTACCCGCGTTAATAAAGGTCATTGCCCCAATGATGCATTCATTGCCAATCTCCACTTCATCCATCAAGACTGAATTCATCCCTACCAGAGTATTGCGCCCTATATTGGCCCCGTGAATGATTGCACCGTGACCGATATGAGCACCTTCCTGCAATGTAACGGTAATACCCGGGAACATGTGAATAGTGCAGTTTTCCTGAACGTTACAGCCATCTTCTATAACTATACCACCCCAGTCGCCCCTTATGGCAGCACCAGGCCCAATATATACGTCCTTGCCAATAATAACGTTACCTGTAACCGCAGCCTGAGGATGTACGAAGGCAGATGGGTGTACCACTGGAATAAACCCTTTAAATGAATAAAACATATTGATGCTATTTTGCCGGAAAGATACAAAATACTAAAAAGCCAAATTACTGATATTCAGCAATGACTTAAATTGGATAACATAACAACAAATCAAAACGTGTAACTGAAAGTTAAAGAAATAATGCTAGATTGGAAGAAATATTACGGTTTAGCTTCTTTACATATAAAAGCCAATAATGCGAAAACCAAAACAACTCAAATTAAAATAATTTACAAAAAATATGATCAGGGAACCGGATCATATCCACTTCCGCCCCATTGATTACATCTACCTATTCTTTTCAAAGTAAGCCATCCACCCTTAAACGCACCATGTTTTTTTATGGCCTCTACACCGTATGCACTACAAGTTGGCGTATAGCGACAACTCGCCCCCAAAAAAGGAGAAAGGACACCCTGGTAAAACCGAATAATCCCAAGAAATAATATCGAGCAAATCTTGTTCACTAAATTAAAGCACTGGCGTTTTCAAAGTCAAACAACGCAACTTATATTATTTCAGCACCTATTGAAGAGGCTACCTTACCATTGTCATCACCAAAAGGAGCCAACAAACACAATTGACGAACTCCAGCGATAACTGATTTTTCAACGATTTCAAAAACGGGCATCTTACGGTCAGTACAAATAAAGAATAAATGCAGTTGCATGTGAGGGGGTACCACCAGATATAACTCTTCCTTATGAAAACGCCAGGCTTCCACAATCAACCGCCTGATCCTGTGCCTGTCTACCGACAATTTGAATTTCTTCTTGGGCACGGAGAAACCAGTCATCACCGGACTAGCGGAAGCACTTGGGCGGGGAACGGCGATATAGATCACCCTCAACGGAAAAACAGAAAACGCTTTCCCTGAAAGGAAAAGCGTATGAATATGCTGCTCTTTCTTGAGCCGCTCATAAACTTTAAAAGTTTTACGAATGGCTATAGAATTTAAAAGTTACTTAAGACGGCTTTCGCTTGATACTGTCAATTTATGACGACCTTTTGCACGGCGTGATGCCAATACTTTACGTCCGTTTGCAGATTGCATGCGCTTGCGGAAACCATGAACAGATTTACGACGACGACGGTGCGGTTGATATGTACGTTTCATACGTTATTTTTTTAACACTTTTTATTAAGGGAGTGCAAAGGTAAAAAGAAATATTGAAACGAACAACTTTTCTATCAGACCATTGCAAATAATAAAAAATGTTTGGCAAAAGTACGATTCCTAAACAAAAACATCGGCAAATAGTTTCATCTTTATTAATGAATGCTTATTTTTACCCAAAGAATTATACCGTCCTGTTGTGGGGGTAGTAAATTTATTATACTTATGATACGCAAACTTACACTATTACTATTACTTTTTGTGGGCCTCAACTCTATCGCCCATGCTCAGGTACGCGACACAGTGACTATTTCTTTGCCCGCCTATACTGATACGACCTGCCCTGGTACCCAGCTGATCTTCTCGGCCGGCCAAAGCAGCGATACCTTCTCCCATGTATATTTTCACTGGTATACTAACACTTATTATACGGGTATAGTGATAGACACTTTCTATACAACCGCTGTGAGCGATGGCGACAGTGTTTATTGCTGGATGTATTTTACCAACAGTGCTGGCGTATTTGACAGTTCACGTTCCAATACAATCATTATACACCGATCAACAAGTATTCCAGCACGTGTGCTTATTGCCATTACTACTGGCAGCAATCCAGACTGTTCGGGTAATGCTCTTACATTCACTGCCTACCCTATTAACGGAGGTACACACCCACAATACCAGTGGATGGTAAACGGCATGGAGCTCTCTGGTGAAGACAGTGTTACGATTTCGCGTTATTTTGGGGGTGCCGATACGGTTACCTGCCGCATGGTATCAAACTCCCCATGTGCACCTGTTGACACCGTTTATTCGGTACAGGTTCCCATTCTGCATATCCACTTGACAGCCGGTATTACTATTTCAGCTTGGGCCAACCCAGTTTGCGGTAATAAAACCGATACATTCTGGGCACACGCTTCTGACTATGGCAGTACAGCGATGTATCAGTGGTACGTTGACACTACTGCTATTATAGGTGCTGTTAATGACTACTATACTAATGGTAGCCTTCATACCGGCGATAGTGTTTATTGTATACTCACGACAACTGACACTTGCGTTCTCAACCCTGTTACAAAATCAAACGCAATAATTGTTACTGTTGAACACGTTATTGCAAATTATGCTTACACAAACCTTATTCGCGGCGTAAACAACGGTTGTATTGACTCTCCTGTTACGTTTAAGGGTATTATAGATTCATTTGGCACAACACCTGGATTTGAATGGTTCATCAACGGTATTTCTGCAGGAAGTACCTATGATACAATTACAAGAACTTTTGCAAATCTTGATATCCTTAGCTTTAAGGTATGGCAAACTGATACCGGCTGTTATGAGCATGATACCTTTTACACACCTGGAGTAATCCTTATAAGGGACAGCGTTCCTCAAACACCATTGATATCGCTGATTGGAGACGAACTGAATGCTACGTTTGCATTTGGAGAATATACATGGTACAAGACCACAGGTTTTGGTATTTATACTGACAGTGTACTCCCTGGAGCAAATCTTGGCCACTACCACCCTACTACACTTGGATTCTACTATTGTAAAAAAGATAGTTCAAACTGTCAGTCTGCACCATCCAACATTATTTATATTTCATTGTTGAGTGTTGATGGTATCAGTAAGAAGAACGTGAAAATCTACCCTAACCCAAGTACAGGGATCGTTAACTTCAATTGGGGAGGAGAAATGATGAATTTGAAAATGGATGTTTATAATGCAGTAGGTCAAGGGCTTTTGCATCAGGACATTGTCAATAAAACCCAGTATGAAACTGACCTCTCTTACCTGCCAGAAGGAATGTATATCGTGGTTCTGAAGGACGAAGAAGGCAACATGTCAACTAACAGAATCTCCATCAGTAGAAATTAATAGCAAAAGAATTGCAAAAATTATAAACGAACCCTGCCAAAACAGGGTTTTTTTATGTCTTAAAGTAAGGGACGGAAAAACCTTCTATTTTAGAAACACAGTTAACGGAAACACTCATAGAAATTTGCTCCGGCATTCAAATAACTAATTATGAAGAAAATAAGTGCAGCAATTGTTATCGCGTTTGTCCTATTATTATCCAATTCAGCAACAACATTCGGTTGGACTGTCGTGAACAGCAAGGAAGGAAAATTTAAAATCCAATTCCCATCCAAACCTAAGGAGAGTGCGAAATTGGTCAAATCCCCTACCGGT
Organism: Flavipsychrobacter stenotrophus; assembly: GCA_947379685.1. GTDB lineage: Bacteria > Bacteroidota > Bacteroidia > Chitinophagales > Chitinophagaceae > Flavipsychrobacter > Flavipsychrobacter stenotropha_B. Next base: position 16,464 of record CANCOG010000012.1, read on the forward strand.
GACGTTACCATGAACGTATTTATGCTCGACGCAGGTGCAGGTTCAGATAAAGAAAACAAACTGTACATGACCATTTATTCCGACTACCCTAACCAAGTGATCAATTCCGGAATGAGGAAGGGTAAGGTAGATACATTCCTGACAAATGCTATCCTTGGGTCAATTGAAAATATGAAGGGCAAAATAATCTCGCAGGATGCTATAACATACAAAAAATACCCAGGGAAGCATACCGTTATCAGTTTTTCGGGAGGCAGGGGAATAATGGACATGAAGATGTTTCTGATCAAAAACCGTATCTATGTCTTAGAGGTGGGCTATGAAAACGGTTTCCGGAATGTGCCCTCGATGTCCAAATTCTTTAGCTCATTTGAGATTCTGCCTTAAAGGCGCAATTTCCCTACCTAAAGTCTCTTTGTCAACATACAGGCACTGTACAACACCCCTGAGGTGAGGTTTTAAGCTCATTAGCTGCCCCAAATTACCTATGTGGACTAGTGTAGATCATTTGTTAGAAAAGCCCTTCTGGCTTCTTTTAGTCAACGAAATTGAGGCCAGGAAACTCTCTAATAGGGGATTTTCCAACACTATATTGATTTCTAAAATTCCATAAAGAATTGCCTCAAGCATTCCTCCCAAAGCACCTTACGAAAAAAATATCACCAATACCTTCTCCTCTGTATTGGCAGTAGTGCAATATTCAAGACCAAGCGCATTCCCACAACTTTATGCCAGGTCTGTATGCAGCGTGTTTAACTGTCTTGTTACCAAGTTGTCTAGAGTAACCCCAAAAAGGCACAAGTGCGCTTCCAAGGAATAGAAAAAGAGAGAGGTTTGTTATGCATAGTAAGTCGGCCCAAGTATAAACGCAATCCTGTATACTTCCTCAGCCGCACAACGCAAACTGTGCGTTGATGTGCACCTACCTGTTTGCCAAGCAAGTCCCGGAACAGCTTCACGCACAAAAAAGGCGCCCATTTGGGGGCGCCTTGAATACCTTTATGTAAAAATATTAATTATTAAATGGATAATAAATTTCTGACTCGAAACGTGGACACATAACACCATCACGGGGGTTATTCTTGTGAGCGTACTTACCACGAATATAAACGGAAACTTCTGATGCACTAGCGCCATTACCACCTGTAGCTAATGAAGAGTTAGTAAGATCGTAAGAATAACCGAATGAAAGGTTAGAATAGTCGATTTTAACGGTTGGAATAACTGCATCCTGAACCCTGTAGAAACAACCAAAGCTGATCGCAAACACACTTGGCATGCCAGGTGTTACACCATGATAGGTGATCAAACCACCAACAATGCTTTCTTTATACTGATCTTGCTTGGAGTAATTGCCATGTAATGCAACGCTCAGCTTCTCGCTGAACACCAGGTTGATACCACCACCAAACTGCCATTTCATAGGCAACTTAATTTCTGAATAGCCACCGTTGAAAACCTGAGTAGGGTGGTTAATGTGGTACAATGAAGCGCCTACATAGTAGTTCGCCCTGTTCTCCACATCCAACGAACTATTCAGGCTGATACCCGCACCGAGATCAAAATTTGAAAGGCTTGTAAATGGAGCGATTTCACCTGATGGATTCGACGAACTGTAAATTCCATTGATCACCTGACTGCTGAATGTCATTTTGCTCATGTCAACAGAACGGCTCATATAGCCACCAACAAAACCAACTGAGAGGTAAGAATTGTGTTTATCATTCAGTGCTTTATTATAAGCAATAGCAGGATATACTTCTTCACTTGTGAAGTTAATAGATCCAGCCTTATCGTAATACGCACCTATACCCAAACTCAAATAATCACCAACAGCACGGTTGGTCAATATCCTCGTTTCAGCTGTTGCCGATACCGTACTAAATGGGTTGGCAATACTCGCCCACTGGTTACGATAGTCAAGACCAACCTTAAAGTCACCGCTGAAGATACCCGTGAGGGCAGGGTTACGGAGAATTGAATTTTCATAGAACTGGGAAAAGTGTATATCCTGAGCATGGCCATTAAAACCCGCACCCAACATCATACCGGCAGCAACTATCTTTAAATAATTCTTCATTTTAATTTTGTTTACATTTTTTCACAATATATTACTCTGTCCGCAAATCGAATTAACGAACCAGAGAAATATCACCCTTGAAACTAAATGGTTCACCGGTTGAGCAAAGAACATCTATCCTGTAGATAAACACATCAGGAGCGAGTACCTGGCCCTTGTAGGTACCATCCCAACCAACACCACCATCGTTAGCCTGGGCGCCAAGTGATTCGTAAATCATCTCACCCCATCTGTTATAGATAGCCATCCTGGTCACCTTTCCAAGACCCCTTCCGCTTACGAAGAAACGATCGTTAACGCCGTCACCATTAGGTGTGAATGTGTTTGGAATGAACACTTGTGAATTGTCGCAAAGAATCCTGATAGTAGTTGACCCACTCGTTGCACAGCCTTCAGTAGTTGCAACTGTCACGGAATAAGTAGTTGTCACAACTGGTGTAGCAATTGGCCTTGGACACTCAATACAAGACAATGTTGAGTCTGCCGGAGTCCATTTAAAGTCGGTCAATTTGACATTGTTAAGGACGCTTGCAAAGAGCTGCACGCTGGTACCAGCAAGAACAGTAACTTCCGGAGGCAATTGAATCTGAGGAATTGGAATAACTGTCACGGTAACATTCTGTGTATCCCTGAAACATACGTTTTCAGTGATATACACCCTGTAATGAGTAGTAACATCGGGAGTTGCATTAGGCCTTGGAGACGTAGGGTTATCGAGTCCAGTTGTTGGCAACCACTGGTATTTAACACCTCCTGCAGCATAAAGGTTAGCCGTTGATCCCTTACATATACTTGTATCGTTGCTAATAGTAGTAGCATTTGTGTCAAACACGGTAACTGGCACCTTGATCGAGTCGATACAACCAAACTTAGATGTACCAGTAACGGTATATACCAGATTAGCAGGTGTTGAAACTATTGGGTTAGAACATGAATCGCAACTCAGGTAGTGGTTAGACCTCCAAACGTATTTAGCGGCACCGGTTACAAATAAATGGGTTGTGTCATGTCCCTTACAAATATTCGCAGGATTTGGCGAGAAATGTATCACTGGTGCTGGATTAACAGTCACCTTAAATGTATTTGAAGCCGAACAACCTGCAGCGTCAGTAGCTGAAGCCGTAAAGGTTTTAGTAGAGGTGATGCAGACAATATTTGTGTCACAGACAGCACAAGAAGTGCCGACCCCAGACCAGATATAGGATGCCCCTGCTACCCCTGAGGCGACCAAGGTATCACATTGGCCAATACACATACTATCTCTGCCGTGGATGGTGAGGTGTAACTGAGGATCAACCACAACGGTAGTTGTTTCAGTATCGATACAACCATGTATAGTGTAGCCTGTTACGGTATATGTAATTGTAGAATGCGGGTGAACAGTTACGAACGCAGAATCGGTAGGATGCCAGTAAGTGATGTCAGAAATTGGTGGATCCCAATGGTAATGACTTATGGCAAGTGTACTACTTGCTATCAGTGTCGTATCACGACCGTAGCACAATACCGGTAAATGATTTAAAGTAACGAAAGGCAATGGGAATACACGTAATGAATCGCCATAAGTTATTGTAACTGCACAACCACCATTCTGAATAACAACAGATGGAGGACAATAAACTCCTGAAGTTGCGAAGTTGATTGTAGTGTCAGGTCCAGACGTTGCAAAAGTACCGAATGGACAAGTGTTCCAGATATAGTGAGCAGAGGCTGCAACAATACCTGTATCGTGGAATTCCAAACGAACCGGGATTGGATTACAACCGCTATCCGGTGTTACAGTAATGTATCCCGCAGGGCCACCAATTGTGTAATTAGACACTACTGAATCTGAGCATCCCCATGGTGTAGTACCTATCATAGTTACGGAATAATGTCCACTGCTATATGCATTATAGCTTACGAAGTCGCCAAAGAAAGTACCTGCAGAACCTCCCGGAGGATTAATGTGCCAAACATAAGAATAACCTACTGTGTCGGCTGATCTCACAATATGGAGCGGAGGACATGCTGAAACTGAATCATCGCCAAAGTTTGTAGAAGAAAGTAACAATGGGCCTACGGTTATGTAAGCGTTTCTTACCAGAGTATCAGAACAGCCTGTAGGATAACCTGCAGTACCATCAGCAAAAATTGCACAACGAACATTAAATGTACCATTAACAGAATAAGTATGGGTTACAGTTCCTGCTGTTGAAGAAGGTGTAGTCCAAGATCCAGCTCCAGTGCCTGCATCACCAAAATTCCATGAATAGCTGCAATGCGTATTTGTATCAGTAAATGTAATCGGCAAACCGATACACATCTTATGGGCAGAATCAACCGAGTAGAAGTATGTCTTTGGCTTAACTACGTGGACAAGTCCAGTAGCTCTGCTGGCACATTGGTGGTTATCTGAGTCAACAAGAACTATATGATAATAACCGGGCGTATAGAAATTAATAGTAGTATCGGTAGCTGCTACACCCAAAGGAGTTGACGGGATGGTTGACGGGAAAGGTACAGATGGGTAACCGTTAAACGTCCAGTGATGCGGTCGGGTAATAATGGCTGAAGGATCCGTATTGGCATCGTGGAAGGTAACAGCCGACCCTACACATATCAATGTGTCCGTAAGCGTCATACCACCATTAGGCCCAAGCACACGAACTGTCTTGGTTGCGGTAGTATCCCTACAGCCAGAGCTATTTCTTACGATAACGTAGGCAGTATATATTCCAGTTGAAGTATAGGCATGTGAAGTAAGGGAATCATTTTGCGGAAATGCCGCATCTGTAGAGTAACTGGTGTGCGTTATGCCAGAGCCATCGCCAAAATTCCAGAAATAATCAGGGAAGGCTGTAGTGTCAGAAGCATGGGGGCCATAGAATGAATCCACAGAATTTACGCACGGGAATTGGTCTTTTATGCGCCAGGTTAATGGAGGCGTACCAGTTGTGTATACCAATGAAGTATCGTTAGAACAAGTGTGAGAGCCAACAGTGCTATAGCTTGTGCATATTACTGTATAGGTGTGCGGCATTGCTGCTGTGTAATGGTGGATCACCGATGTTGCAGTTGTAGATACACTTGTTGCATCTCCAAAGGCCCAGGTATAGCTGGTTGCACCAGTAGCCGCGAGTATGGAGAACTTAACTGTATCGCGATGTGCGCAGTTCGGAGTCAACGGAGCAATGATACCCCTTGCAGGAGGAAGAACTACAACATTACTGTCGAGCGTATCTGTGCAACCGCCTACGTTCATAATCATTTGGTAAGTCCATCTGCCCGGGAAATCATATAGTTCATGAGTTCCATCGGCTGTGTCCATGTCCAAAGCATGTGACGCATCTCCAGAGTGCATGGCCCATATTACAGAAGTACAGTTAGTACAATGAGCGAAGAAATCAACAGTTGAATGTGGGCAAACAGAATCAGCCGACTGCGTGAATGCATACGCAGGCAGAGCACCACCCACCAATACATTGATACCAGAGGTGTCGCTACAACCGCCCAATGAATCAGGAAGATGATAAAACACAGTTACGTGATAATAGCCACCACCTGTAAAGTAATGCGATGAATCGCGGCAGGTGTTGCCAATACAATCAGCTGTTCCATCACCGAAGTTTACGGAATCCACTATATATGGTGTAAACGGACGGGCAAGACTTGTATTATAATCCCAAAATAATGGGTGCCCTGCAGTCGCGCAACCAGAGTCAACGGCAGCAGTAATGTTCAAGTGAGGCGCACTAATATTGATCATGCCAGGATTGGTCAACGAATCGAGACAGCCGTTGGCATCAACGATCTTTAGGGTAACGTTGTATGAACCCAAAGACGTATATTTATGAGATATAGTGTCTCTTGACACACCCGTAAACGAGGCTCCATCACCGAAAGTCCAGCTATAAGTATAAGGTAAAGAGCCATAATGAGCCGAACCATGGAAAAGGTCTACAACAAAAGGTGTGCACTGATACAACGTATCACCAGAAATACCTGTTACAATTGGTCTTGGAAGAACATTGATGGTTGTACTGGTGGACATTGGGCATCCGTAACCGTCGACAGCAGCATCGGTAATAGTAAATGTACCTGCGCTATCGGGCCATGGGAAGTTAAAGCAAAAATTTCCCGGGTTTGTTGAAGGAGCTGTTGCCAGCAAAGTAGATGAAGAATTATATAAGTAGAATGTTGGCAGACCAACAGTGGTATCATGATTTGGGGCAGAGGTCCAAACAGAATCAGCGAAATCAACACAAGTACCAGCACAAACGGTGGAAACATGAGAAGCCATGTGATTAATTGGGTCTGGGATGTGCAAATCAGAATCGATAGCAAATGATGCAGGACAACCTGCTGAGCTATATGCTACTACCGAATCGGAATACCAGCCCGGCGATGTAAATGTATGTGATACGGTGCCAAGTCCAGTGGTGGTAGTAGAGGTACCATCACCGAAATACCAGGTAAATGAGGTAGCAGTTGACGAAGAGCAAGTATCGCTATAGATAGCTGTAAACGGATAAGTACAACTTAATGGCGCAGTAACACGTACGAAACATGCTGTTGGGGGTGCCTGTATTTGGATGTAGCTGGTTTTTACCCTCGATCCGAAACAGCCGCAAGGCGAGTTATCATAGGTAAGAGTTACGTTATAGTTGCCAGGTGCCGTGAAGG
>CANCOG010000013.1 GCA_947379685.1 Flavipsychrobacter stenotrophus
TCATTTTCGGGGTTAAATGCAATGTTCTTGGCAGGTGTGAGGTCTGCGTTGAGGAGTACATTGGCGAAATGCTTATTCTGTATGGCATCTACATTGGTATCCATGTAGTAGTAGACAGGGCAATAGCTAAAGTGATCTGTAAAATCGGCGGTCATTGCATTAATAACCTCTCCCCTATCGATAATCACATTTTCCAGCAGGGACTTTTTGTGTGCCCGGGTGAGGGCTTCTATCCTGTTTTTTTCGGCCTTCAGTTGCACCAAAACTGCAACTACGGGTTTATTGTCAGGCGGTGGCGTCTTTGCGTTCGTAATTGCGGAGGCGAAGATCAGAGCGATGAATAATAACAGGGAAGATGTTTTCATAAAATGGATTTAAGTCAAAGATAAGTGAAGATGCTATTTTATTAGTCCGTCCTGGTAGTTCATTTTTTCTCTGCAATAAAATTCAGCCCGAAGAAAAAATACTCCCTGCGTAGCCCCGGACCAGTTTGAATTTGTTTCTCCTTTTCCATCAGTTTTTCAGCAGATGAAAAACGGTAGTGAACAGGTAAGAAATAACGAATGTACTGAACAGATTCCGGGCTGACTCTGAATCCATTTTTTTCGAACAGGGTATCCCAATCGGCCAGGCTACGGATGTTTTCATTACCAATAAGTATATCCTTTTTCAGCTTTTCATCCCAAATGGTAATGATGCGTTTATTGCCCCGGTACTTGTAGAGCTTCGCCCGCTGTATGATATTGTTGCCATTTTCCTCTATGGACAGTACTCTGCCACCGGGCCTGAGGGAACTTTTAAATATTTGCAGCGCATCATTTATCGGTTCGAGATGATGTAAAGTATCCTGAACAATGATCAAATCACAACTATTAGCTGGCGGAGGCGAGTCAAACAGATTCTCATACGTGCAGGTAAACAAAGAAGTGTCTCCAAATTTACTCCAATATTCCTTGCGTTTCTGAACCATATCGTAATAAAACTCCAGAGTGGTCCCGTGGGTCTTAAAACCATTCATGGCCAGGAAAAGGCAGGTAGTTCCGTAACCGCTGCCACAGTCCCATATAGACAGGTCTTTCCGGCCGGCAATGCATTGCTGGATGTACTTCAGTCTTTGCAAAAAATAATTCCGGCGAAAATGCCAGGACGACTTTTTACCCAGGAACTTATAGTAGGGCTGCATTTCCGTATGCACTTCCAATTCTTTAACCATCAGTTCAAAGAACTGTTCCGGCTGCATGTTCAAAGTCAAAAATTAAAAATTAAAAATATAAAGCTTCCTCAAAGGCACAAAAAGTGTGCCATTTTGTGACAATGCTTAAAACTTATTCGGGTCAAAAGTAAGGTGAAATGATGAAAAGTTTGCAGGGTGCTTCAAGCACGATCATTTTGATAAGAATTAGAGGTTGCGGATTGCATCAAACCTTCAGAAAGGCTCCCGGGCAACCTAGGAACGAACTCTACCCATCCCCTCTCTTCACCTCCCTCATCAATCTGTAAGTCAGCAGGCTGAGACCAAATACGGAAACAATAATAATAGTCCATAACCAGGGGAAACCTTCCTTTTGCTTTTGTGCTACCGGTAGGGTCTCATGTGAAAACGCTGACAAAACTCCCAAACTAAGAACTGGCACTTGGGTGGGGATACTGTCGGTAAACCGGCTGAGATCGTATGCAGGGGTGAGTGCTTTTTCACTGGCTGCCAGTAATGAATATTGCCTGCCCCGATCCAGCCATGCCACCAGATATAGCTGTTCCTGTCGCGTTGTGACTTGCTCAATTTTAAGGGGCGGATTGTCCTTGTTTTCAATTACCAGCAAGATAGCCTGCGCTTTCTGCCCCGGAAAATTCAGAACTGTTGGGCGGGACGATGAAATTGTAAAGTTGGCTACAGCATAATTCAAAGCATTGCTGTCGTTATCATTTGGGAGGATATACATCACCACATTGCGCTCGTAGAATCTGGCACCAGATAAGGTAAGTTCTACCGCATTGGTCATATAAGGACTTGCATTCCTGATGGTAATATAGGAGCTGTGATCGCTGCTGTCTTTCTGTTTTACGACGGACGTTGGGTTTACAATTACGCCCGGTGCAGCCTGAATATGGTTTTCAGAATGGTATTCGCTGGCAGCGATAATGTTGAGCGGATCGGTATGGGCATTGTTTATTTTAAGTTTAAAGAATTGATACCTGTTTCCCGGAAAACGGATTTCCTGCGCATAGGTTCCTGTATTGCTTCCCGGTGCACGCTCCAGCATAATATGGTCATCAATAATGAACCAGTCCTCATTATTATTACTACCGCTTACCTGCGCATATCGTTCTACTGAAGCATTATTTAATTTCAGTGATATTGCCGTTTTGAGCTCTTCTCTTGCCGACCTGAGTACAACCGTGGTGTAGTTCTTCTCAGTCGTGTTACTCAGAATTTGCATTTCAGTGCTCTGGTCATCATTGCTCCTACGTGGCTCCCGGCTACGGATGATATAGGGAACAAAAGTTCCTTTTTCATCGGCCATGCGTACATCGGAAAGGTCAGCCTTTGCAAATGCGGAGAGCTGCGGACTTACGGCAATTTTGTAAAATCCGGTCTCCCGCACAGAGTCTATAGCTGCCCTCAGGGCAAACTCCTGAGCTGACACTGTGAGAGTGACGAATAAAAATATGACCAGCAGGCAGAACCTATTCCTTCTTATCATCAATAATTATCTTTTTCAGTTTCTGATACATAAATGAAACGGTTAGCAGCAACACCCCCAGGAGTATGAATGCCAGTATTTTACCGCCCTCTGAGATACCGGAGATGTCAAACACAAACAATTTAAGCAATACAATTGAGAATAATGCCAGTGATATGATACGCAGCGTCTTTTGACCGTGCTGCATGCCCAACCACATCAGGGCAAATGAGCTGAGCGCCCAAATGACAGTAAGTCCGGCTTTACCATATTGGCTTTCCAGCAGGGCTGTGTTGTCTTTATGGTAGCCCGCCATTACGTAAATATGCACGAACTCCATACTGAAGAAACAGATAACAAGTATTGTCATCAGGATACTGATGGCCTTGAGTGAATCTCTTAGGGCATCCTGCTCGCTACGCACACTTTGAATAGCCAGCCAAATCATGAGGCCCATAAGCAGGCTATCGAGCCAGTGCATGTAAAAATGAGCCCATGTGGTACTGCCTGCCAAAACACTATTTCTCAGTTCCAGCACATAACCAGAACTGGCAACGAGGAATACAAAGCATATTGCGAGCGCGACTTGTGACAACCACGGCGATACGCTACCCTTCCACCGCTGAATGAGGATCATAAATATAAGAGCGAATACTTCTGTCACCATGCGGTGATAGACATTCGGGATCGTATAGCTAATGAGCTGATGGAAATAGAAATTGACGCCAAAAATACAAGTCAGATACAATATGATAATTGCTGCTGTCAACGACAGACGGCCTAAAAGAATATTGGATACGCCGGCTATTTCGCCCTCTCTGTCCTTGCGCAGCAGAAAGTACAAACCAGTAAATGCTCCTGCCGCAACCAGGTTAGTAACAATACCCTGCATACTGTTAAATATCAGGTGTAGACCTGGGCCGTTATTGTTCCCGGCTTTGTCCCAATCCATAAAAAGGCTGATGACCGTAAGGACGCAAAGCAACGACGAAGAATATTTGAACAATCGAATACCTGAATATTCCGAAAGCCAGTACAGCAAAACGAACTCTGCACTCCAGAACATGGTTATTGCATGACCGTGCAACTGAATAGGTATGGTTAGCGTAATAAAAGTGAGCGTAATACCAATGAGCAGGAACAACAGGTTCCTGTCGGCCTTTCCATTTTTATATACATAGTAGGTGAGGGCGAGGTTTACCAGGCCCATGCATAACGTAAATACTCCCTGGTACATGCCTGCATTCCAATAGTGCAGCAACAACATACCTGCCCCGTAATAGGTGGAACTGATAAACAGGAGAATCATGAAGTCGAAAGGCTTGAAATGGTCCCTGTTCTTCATTTGGTTGATCATGTTCATGCCCAGGAAGATGAAGTAGAAGGCCGTGGCGAACAAGAGCGCAACAGGAAAAGAGTAATGTTTCGCAGGATTGTTTAATACAGTACTTAGCCAACCACCGAAGATTATCTCAGTGAAGCACAGGGCAATGATGTTGATTGCAGGCCAGCGCTTGAAATAAGCCAGGGACAGTATACCCAGGTCAAGAATAATGAGATAGGTGAACAAAACAATATAATTACCCTCTCCCGTACTTACCATGAACGGTGCCAGAAACCCACCCACAGTAGCAATGACCGCGAGTTCCAGCTTGTCGTACAAGACTGATAAGGCTATTGCAAAAGCAGTTATGACGACCATTATCACAAAAGCCACCGCCTGTGGCATGAGATGGTATTGGTGGAAGGCAAAAGCAATGGTAAAATAGAACACGGCAATCCCCCCCCCAGCCAGTACTGAACTAAATGACCGGTAAGTATTGCGCATGAAATGGGCCAGCCCAACAAGTATGGCACCACAGCCCATACCGATGCAAACCCTTCCCACTTCATTGATCCATTCCTTGTCGATCGCATACTTTACAAAGAATGCAATACCTAACACCAGGATGGCAATACCTATTTTGTTGATCAGATTTTCTCCTATGAATTTTTCAAGGTCGGGGTTGTTGCGTAACCATTTGTCGTAACCGCTTTCCGTATCTTCATAAATTGATTGAGGTGTTGGGTCATTCACTGTCGCAGCAATAGGTATTTCCTGCTCAACTGCTACATTCGGGGCAGCTGACACGGTGTCAAAATTCGCCATCATTTGATCGTGAACTTCAGCAAGTACTGGCTCCAGTGCTTCCTGCTCTGCCGGAATCTCGACCGTCTCTGGGGTAAATACCGGTGGTTCATATACAACTACCGGCTTAACGATTTCCGCCTCTGGCTGTTGCAGCACTTCCCTCGTCAAAGGCTTGTCGTCCGCCTGTGAGTGACTTAACTGGACAGTCGGCAAATTTTCAATTTGTTGTTTAAGCTCTGATGTGCTATCCTGTAGCTGGTTCTTCAATATTCTTACTTCCTTTTTTAGTTCGTGTGTCTCGCGAAGTAGGTCGTGCAGCATATTAATTGTAGTGCCTCCGTCCTGGCCCTTGATCATTGCCCTTATCAGAAAGATGACCACAACGATCACCAATATGAATATTATGAAGCCTTCCATCATGTAGTGTGGTGTTTGAGTTATACCAAGGTACAGCCCAACAATTATTCATTGTTTATATTTGGGTGTTAAAACGGTTATAAAGGAATTTTATTTAACGTTTTGGGTAATTCTTTCAATTAGCGCTACAAGCAAAAAAAGGCGTGGACACAAATAGTTCCCAATTGCGCCTAAAGCCTAACTTTGAAGACAAAACCCAGATGGATTGTTGGCTCAATCAAGGGAAAAGAACTAATAGAATAGCCCATAGAAAAATTTGAATTGAAAAATGAAACTGCAAATAGTTCCTGTCGGCTTAATGGAAAATTACCTTGCAATGGTTCCGGCGAATGTGCAGGGAATTTTTGAACGGCTACATGAACATGAGCTGAGTATTGAAACTTTCAGTTTTTATACATCTGTTTCGGCAGTTTTCTCCTCAAAAATTGAAGGGGAACCTATCGAAATGGATTCGTACCTGAAGTACAAATTATTTGCTACGGAATTCCTGCCATCGTACACAAGGAAAATTGACGATTTATATGAGGCCTATTTGTTCGCACAGAAAAATGAGCTGACTAAGAAAAACATAGGCGCAGCGCATTCGTTAATAACGGCGCACATTTTAGTTAAAGCACTCCGTGGCAAAATAAGGACTGGTAACATGGTTGTTTTAACGGGAGATGGACGGATAGAATATGTTGCGGCTGCCCCCGTGGTAAAAGCTGAAATGAAAAAATTTTATGCGGATATCGAATCGTTACTAGCTACTGAAATGAGTTTTTTTGAGGCTTTGTTTTTCGCTTCATTGATCCACCTGGTATTTGTAAAGATACATCCGTTTGGGGATGGTAACGGACGTACAGCCCGATTATTGGAAAAATGGTTTCTGGCGCAAAAGCTTGGCTCAAAGGCTTGGTTTGTTCAATCAGAAAAATACTATTACGATAACCACAAAGCCTATTACGATAACATTAGACGGCTCGGGCTCGAATATGACGGACTCGATTTTAATAATGCGCTCCCATTTCTATTGATGTTACCGAAGTCATTTTCAAGCAATCAATAATATTTAGACGTCGAATATCCTTCTCAAAAAATGAAAAAAACGCCGCAACTGCCCGATATCAATATTACTGAGGAAATGACATTTGACCCCTTGAATACGGGCAATTGGGGAAAGTTCGTTGAGCTGTTTGGTGCGAAGGGCGCATGTGGCAATTGCTGGTGCATGTACTACCGCCTGAAGAAGGCGGATTTTGCGGAGGGTAAAATAAACGATGGTAATAAAGACGCCATGAAGGAACTGGTTTGGAGTGGTGCACCTACCGGGGTTATTGGCTTTTACGGAGGTGTACCCATAGCCTGGTGCGCATTTGCGCCAAGGGAGCACTACCCCAAAATTGAAAACTCGAGAGTGCATAAACGTATAGACCAGAAACCTGTATGGTCAATCAGTTGCTTTTTTATTGACAAGCAATACAGAAGAATGGGGGTATCCGTAGCCATGCTAAAAGGAGTCATCAACTATGCGCGGACGCAGGGGATAAAAATTATTGAGGCCTACCCCACCATCCCTACACAAGAAACCCTACCCGATGCTTTCGCATGGATAGGGTTGTATAAATCATTTGAACGTGCTGGTTTTACAATTGTTGACCAAACTTCGAAAAACAGGCCAATGGTAAGGTATTACCTTTAATGAATTATTTTACGATCATGATATTCTTGTAACCGAAAATACGGGACAATGAATCTTTGAAGTGAGTAGTATCAACAACCCTGCAGCTAACATCGGCAATTACCTGGAAATTGACGGAATCTTTTGTCACCATCTCCACTTTGTAGCCTATTATTTTCAACTGACGGAAACGCTTGTCGGCCTTTCCTTTTTCATGAAAATCGCCCACAATCATTTTATACGGGTTAATTGCGTTGGTATCCACAACAGCTGCCGGCGCTGCCATAACGGTATCTTTACGTGTTGTATCAGGCGCAACAACGGTTGGCGGAGCAATAACAGTATCTTTTGGTGGAAGCTGCACGGGAGCCGTAACTACGCTTTGCTGACTTTTATAATAGTAGAATCCATAGCCACCAGCAGCCAGTATCACTACCAGAATACCTGCAATAATGACCATACTCCAATTTACTGAATTGGCCGGAGCAGGTGGAGGGAAGGATGGTTTATGAACAGGTGTAACTTTTTGCTGTTCAAGCTGCTTGCTGTTTTTTAATGTGGGCATACCTGCAGGCGTGAACTTAAAGCTGGCATCGGTATGGAACTTTACCTTTCCGCCTTCCTCAGTGAATTTGCCTATGCCAGGTATAGCTACTTCCTTACCTGCCTGCATGTCCTTACGGGATTGCATGCTGAAATCGCGCAGTGCATTCGCAGCCTTTGAAATACTTATCTGCTCATTTGTGGCAATGAAATTGGCAAAACTATCATCTATTGACCCGCCGGCAGTAACAATAACTTCGTAAGTGGGACCCAGTAAAGATTTACCATCATGCACAGCCGGGCGCTTCACCAGCTCCATGTTACCCAACCCGTGTATGTAGCAGAAGTTATTTTTTAGTATAAATTGCCCTATGTATTTAGCTATGTCCATTTCTACTTGTAAAAGTACACCTGAAATTAATTATTTTCCATTAAAATTTTAAACGAATGCCGCCGTAAACATTCAGGCCATATGCCTGGTAGCCCAACCAGCGTTGGTACTTACTGTTGAGCAGGTTACTCACCTGTAAAAAGGCACTCAACCGGGGAATGATCTGGTATTCCGCATTACCGCCAATATCAACGATCGGATCCAGTAAAACCGCGTTTCCGAGGATATTCTTAGCATAAATGCCCCCCAGGATTCCGGTATAGGCCATTATCGTGAGTTCTGGCAATGGCTTAACAGACAGGTCGACCTTCATTTTAAACGTAGGCAAATGCCAAACCTGCGCCTGGGTGCCAGTATAATACTTATAGAATTCTGCGGTTGCTCCGGCGGACCATTTGCTAGACTCCGTATACCTGACTGTTCCTTTCAGTCTCAAAGCACTAACATCGTCATAAGCTACATACAGTTGCTGGAAATCGCCGGGTGTGTTCAGGTAAGTAGGCAGATTACTGAAATTCAGCCAACTGGCACGGACAGCATAATTAATGTGTTTGCCATAACTCCCGGTCAAATTTGCGAACAATTCGTCGCTGCGCATCTGGCGTACTGCATAGTAGGTATTCAGGTAAGGATTTTCCGTGGTCAGCTCTTCGTATGTGTTTCTGCGAACCGTAGCTTGCCAGCCACCACTTAGTGTAAGTGTTGTTGCGGGAATAAGATAGTCGGCAACAATATCAGGCAATACATACACACTGCCACCCTTGCCCACTGCAAACCCAAGAAACCCATGACCGGTTAACTTACCCTGATGCAATACAACGCCAGGAAGCAATTCTGCCAGATTATTATTGATGCTGCCGGGCGTCATTTTCAAATGCGTAAATTCTGCCGAAAATGCAACAACCACCTCGAGCGAACTATCTACATGATGACTGAACGGTGCGTTGAACCCGAAACTCGTTTCAGATGTATTGAAGCGAGCGTCATACAGGGAAAGATCAACGGATGGCTGACAATAAATATCCTTACCACTCATAGTGATCTTTCTTTTCAGGTCTACCCCTGCCTTTACACTGGTATATGTTTGCTTAATAGAGTCGCTGTTAATTGTATAAAGGCTATGGTCATAGCCATAAAAGAAGTATTGATTTCTTTCAACAGCTGCGAAAGCATGCCATTTATTTTCTCCCTGCCTCAGGACACCTTCTGCTTCCGCTCCGCTGAATGCGGTTTGCTGCGACTGGATACTCCCCTTTTGTGATTCGTGATGCAAGTGAATGGCCGTTTCATAGTTCGCCCCCCTTACATTACCGATACCAGCATCGAGGTACAAAGTAGACAGATTACCTGCACCTGCCTTAACATAATTTGGGAAAGGAATAGCACCGGTGTCCTTACCTAGAGCCAGTGGTCTCAGTTGCTCAGATGTATAAGAATAGTACAGCGTTTGTTGTGGCACCTCGAAATTGAGTACCGGGCGCGTAGTATCTGCGGCAGGCAACTGGGGCATCCACTCCGGCTTGGGGGCCTTTTTTACCTGAGGTTTGTATGACTGGATAACTTCAATGGTCGAACCTTTCAGCACAGTATCGCCCGCAGTTTTCTGCGCCGCCGCATAATTTGCAGCAGAAAGGAATAGAATGACTGAGATAATTGGTTTTACCTTCATGTGTTATAAATTACTCTTCCTTCAGTTTACTATGGTGCTTTTCCTGGGCTTTTACATCTGCCAGCTTCTTAGTGGCTTCCTGTTTCAACTCCGCGTTTTTAGTATGCTTCACTATACTAGTCAACGTAGCCTTGGCATTGAAATAGTCTTTTTGTTTAATTAAGATATCTGCCAGAAGAATATAAGATTTTACTACCCAGAAGTCATAACCTGATGACAATCTTATAGTTTCATTTGCAGCTGTCTCAGCATCTTTAAGACTATCCTGCTGCAACAAAATCTCAGATATCCTGAACCTTGACTCTGCTGCTATCTCACCGTTCTTGTTTTCGCTCAACTGCCTGTACAATGACATTGAAGAATCACCTTTATTGGTCAGCTGCAACGACTTTGCCTTGTATAACAAAACATCGTTGATCATATCTGCAGAAACGCCCTGCATGGCCAGCAAAGAATCGGTATAAGATATTGTTTCCGCATACTTTTCGGTACGGAAACCGCTCCTGATCAATCCCTCATAGGCTACCTGCAATAACTGATTATTAGTATTACTGTTCTTTCGCAATTTCAGGTAATAGTCATTTGCCTGACTGAAATTACCCGCATCATACGCCATTGATGCGGCATGCTTCGCACTATTCTCTGAGAAATCGTTCCAGGGATGTGACAGTACAGCATTAAAATCTTCAAGCGATTCTTTGAAACTTTTAAGCTGATAATAGCTTTCTCCACGATAATAGTGCGCCTTAATTGCGAAAACACCATTCGGAAATTCTTTCAGGTAATCAGACAATGAATGCATGGCACTTTCCCATTTACCTGAGGCAAACTGGGTTTCGGCTGCTGCATAGTAGGTGGAATCCAGTGCGCTGTTTTCAGCTGACGGGAGGTTATTTTCTTTGAGCAATTGGGCAAAAGCACCGGGTTGATTGCTTTGTATATACAAACTCTTCAACGCATCAAGTGCCGCTGAGCGTTCGTCGGAAGCTGGATAATCAGTAACGACATGCTTGTAGGCATTTATAGCCTTTGGGTTATCGTTGTTTTGCTGACTAATAAATCCAATCTTCATCCAAGCCTTAGGAGCAGTACTCTTATCTTTTGCGCTGTCGGTAAGATATTGCAGGTTGGTTAGGGCCTGTGGGTATTTATTAACTTCTATATAAGTAACAGCTATTTCATATCTCGCCGTGATATCATATGCCGAAACCGGAGTCTTATTGATCAGCGACTGAAGAACATTGATCTTATCGTTATTCTTGCCTTGCAGACCGAGGATAATACTCTTCTGATAACGTGCATAATCGGCGTTATCGGTATCGGTTTTTATGATCTTGTCGTAGAGGGCAATCCCTTTTACGTAGTTCTGCTGCATAAAAACGGCGTCGGCCTCGTGCAGACTTGCCAGCATACCAGAATAACCGTCTTCGGTAGCACCTTGTTGTGCCTTGTTGAAATACGTTTGTGCTTCACTGAACTGTTTTAACTCCATTGCCGCAAAACCCATATTCAGATATGCGTGCTGCACAGTTGCCTGTGGGCTTAAGACTGCCAGCGCTGCATTGTCAACCTTTCTATCCAGAAATTCATGCGAATGTGCAATCGCATCCATATACAAATGACGACGAAAGCCCAATTCCCCCATCCAAAAGTACGCTGCACTTTCCATTGGCAGGTCAACTGGAGCCTTGTTTGGGGCATGATCAACAGAGGCCTTAAAGTATTTTGAAGCTTCGTCGAGGTTCCCCTTTCTGAATTGTTGGACGGCAAAACCATATGCTGCCTTTTGGTAAACTTCCCAATATGCCTTGTCTTTATTAGTAACTGCTTCCAGATGCTTAAGCGACCCTTCAAAATTATTTGTTCTCAGCAAAAGGCTTGAGGTAAGCGTATTAGCCTCATCAGCATACTGGCTGGAAGGAAAGGTGGCCATTAATGTTTTAAGCTCTTCAAGTGCATCGTCGTTATACCCCTCTTCATAACTGATGCGCGAGTATAATATCATTGATGCTTCCTGCTGACCTTTATTAAAAGCCATATCCCCACAAATACCAAAGGCATTGCGGGCACTCTGGCGTTCCCCGGTTTTCAGGTAACAATCGCCCAACAAATACATAGACGATTGCCCTAGTGAGTCATTGGCACTACTGAGCAATTTGAATTTCTCAGTGGCTGCTTGCCAGTCATTCAGGCGGTAGTAGCAATACCCCATTTTATAGAGGTCTTCCTTCTTTATTTTATCAGCGTGGTCGTAGTAATAATCGAAATAGGGGCGTGCGTCTGCATATTTCTGGTCTTCGAACAAGCACTGGGCAGCGAGGAGATGGACGTCATTGTCGTAAAAACTCTTATCCCTGCCCTCTATGATTGCCTTGGCCAATTCAAGTGCCTTGGCCTTATTGCCCATGAAGTAATGTATCTCGGCAACATAGTAAGGCACAATACTCTTATATTCTTTATTGTCCTTTATTCTATCGAAACTTTGGAGTGCCTCTTCGAATTTGTTTTCGTTATAGGCAAGTAAGCCATAGTAGTAGTTACCAGCGATGTAGTATTTACCGTCCTTAAGTTCCTTTATATAGGCAAACAGTGGTTCCGCCTTATCGAACTGCTTGTTATTAAAATAACAATAAGCCGATTCAAATTTTTCATCGGCGATTTCCGTATTGGTAAGATTATCAATTCCCGCTTTTTCGTAGTATGGAATTGCTTTTGCCAGCTGGTTATGCTTGAAATAATATTGAGCCAGACCGAACGATATTCGCTGGCCATAAGCTTTCACCTGTGTTTGCGACTGAAATTCGATAGCCGACTCAACGCACCCGGGTTCATTTATCTTAAGTCCGGAACTAACTACAAGAAACCTGGCCTTCTCCCTTGCTGCATTTTCGTCGGACACGCCAACGGCCCTGGTTGCATCAAGAAACTGCCTTGCCGACTGGGAAGCCATTGCAAAATGCTCTTGCCTGAACTGCTCTTCAGCAAGAATCAGATTGCGGTTAGCGGGCTGATCGGGGTATAAAGCCTGACCATGCCCCACAAAACTGAACGCCGTGCCAAACACAGCAAAAATTAAACTTAAATATGGCCGTTTTAATGGTTGACCTATCATTCAGTTTGAGCGAACTTTAAAAATTCCAGGTAACGTTTACACTAGGGAAAATAGGTAACTGGTAAACCCTAGTATTGGTAACGCGGTTTACATAAAAAATGTTGCCTCTGTCATAAACATTTGTAAGCGCGAAGGTGGCATCAAGCGAAGTTTTGTTCTGTAAAGCGAAGTGCTTTTTTACAGAAACATCTAAACGATGATACCATGACAAACGACCGCCATTGATCTTGTCGGCATAAAGAATGCCCAGGGTGCCATTCTGCTGGTTAGTGTTAGTTGCCAAACCTAAACCGCTGAAATTAACGTTTTCATAGAAGCCCTGAGTCTGAGTGAACGGAAACGGAGAGTGAATATTGAACCTTGTTGACAGATCCCAATCCTTCTTCTTTCCTGCAGTATAAGACACCAGCGCATTCGCATTGAAACGGGTATCGAATGGTGTCGGGTATTCCTGCTTCAAACCATCAGGGCCGATGCCGGTGTAATTAACTACCTGATAACCCATTGCTCCCCAAAGGTAAACGCGTTTGTGGCTGTACTTGGCTGAAAGGTCGCAGCCATATGCCTTGCCTGAAGCTGCAATAAAATCAGGGTCAGTTGCAAACAGTTTATTCCTGTTGAGTTCGTCGATCTGGCCAAAGTACTTTATCCATGGCTCGAGGTTCAACTCTACCTGACCGAGATCAACTTCTACTCCTGCAACTCCGTGAAATGCAGTTTGCAAGTTAGATTTAACCAGTTTGTTGTCCTGATTATAGATCTGCTGATCAGGAGTCAACAAGAAACCTGTAAACAGATTCACGATATCGCGATCGCTCTTAGTGCTGATAACGTTTTGAGAATAAACTCCAGTAGATGCCTTCAGACGCACCGCATCAGAAATATTATATTTAATACCAAACCTTGGTTCAGGAGAGATCCTATTCAACTCAGAATAATATTGAAGGCGAATGCTAGGTTCGATGATCAATTTACCATTGATTACCTGCCTGTACAGGAAGTAAACATCGGCCATAGTGCTCTGGCGATCGAGTGTAGTGCTTACCCCGGCACTACTATAATAATTGAGTGATGTGTGCAAGCCACTCACTTCAATTCCGTACCTGATCTGGCTATAATGCGGAAGATAATAGGTGAAATTAATTGCAGACTCAAAGCCATTGATTTGGCTGGTACTTGGTACCGTATCCGTTGGTACTCCAACCTGTCCGAGCGAAATATTGTAATTAGAATACGCGAATTTACCATCAATCAATGCAGTACTGTTTCCCGGAGAAACTACGAAAGTCATACCTGCGCCAGTAGTCTTCCAATGGTAATCGCCAATAGACATATGAGAAGTATCATTCAGTAAGCTTGCTTTGTCATCGAAATTGAAACCGAACAAATTAAGCTTGCTACCGTTGTCTCCATTGAAAGTTACCTTGCCATAAAGATCAGTAAACTTATAAGGCAAACCGTGTTTAAACGTTTCACCCAGCCCGCCGTAAATTGACTTGGAAGTTTGATCGAGGTAGCTGGTCTTAGCTGTAACCAGGAAGGTAACTCCCGCACCATTATCTTTCTTAGATTTCAATAATGGTCCTTCCAGCATCAACCTCGACATAATTGGAGAGGTTGATAAGATACCTGACAAATTGTTTTTGTTACCATCTTTATAGTGAACATCAACAATTGCAGAAGTACGATTTCCGTATTGTGCACCGAAACCTGCGGTATACACATCCACACTACGAACTGCCTCAGTTTCGAACACGGAGAACAAACCGATAGAGTGGAATGGATTGTAAATAGTAATACCATCGAGGTAAATACCCGTTTGGGCAGGAGAACCACCCCTGATGAACAGCTGACCACCCTGGTCTCCCGTGAATACAACACCCGGAATTACCTGCAGATACTGTGCAAGGTCTGGCTCACCACCTGCACTGGGCAGGCGCTTCATTTCCTGTGGCGTGATCTTTGTAAGACCAGTATTGATACGTGTAGTCTTGTCGGTTTTTTTACCTGACACCTCAAAACTGCCTAACTCAATACCATGCAGGTTCAGCATGATCTTTTTTGTAACAATGGCATCGGGTAAGAGATTGACAGTCATAACTGAACTATCATAGCCCAAAGACGTACACAAAATGGAATACGAACCTGACACAAGTGAGATGGAGAAATAACCGTTATTGTCGGTTTGCACACCGGTTGCACTGCTCATCACCGAAACATTTGCTCCAATGAGCGGCTCTCCAGTCTTTTTATCATATACAAACCCCTTGATGGTTCCGGGTTGGGCAAAAGCAGCGGCAGAAGATAAAATGAATATAAGCGCCATTACAACGGCGTTGTTCCGAAAGATAAAAGTATTTTTCATCAAAAATAAAATGATATTGAAGCTTAAGACTTGTTTATAAAGCGCGACAAAGATAGGGGGAAATTAAATCAAAAATTCCCACCTACTACATTATAATGTTCAACTTTTTGCAAGTTTTGTGTGGCATTTTCTTAAATGGCATAAGGTTCGGCATTTGCATTGATGCGTGCCCGACATGTTATAATAACATTTTCGTTTTTATATAGATAGGATGCAAGGTCATACCCATTTTTTAAGGATTGGGCAAAAAACCTATCTTGCAATAAGTAGTTTTTCGAAATAGTTGGCGCTCCCAATCTTTAAATTCATTAGGTAGAGACCATGCCTCAACTCAGGAAGAATCAGTGATTTACTCCCCTTAGCATTTGTCAACGCTACCTCTACCGAATACACCTCTCTTCCCAAAATATCCCTGACAATAACTATCCCTTGCTCTGATTTGCAATTCTCATATTGGATATTCACAACCGATGAAGCAGGATTAGGAAATATTTTAAATGAAAAAGGCGGATCTAATTCTTCCGGAATACTCTCGAAATTAGGTGTAATGATTTTTGAAATTGTATGCTGCATAAAATTGGCCCCATTTTTAACCGTGCTGGAAGCCGTCAAATTAATTGAATTGTAGGGGATGGTACCATATGCCAACAACTCCGGGTATATCGTATACCCTTGGCCAATAGGCAAATTATTAAACAAATACATGCCACTCGCATTTGTATACACCTGTTGCGTAACCTTACCCGTTCCAGTATTGATTGCTAAAACGGACAGCCCTTCCACAGGAACACCACCCGATGTACCCTTATTGGCTCCGGTCGTCACATTTCCACCAATAAAGCCCGGCCCTGTAGCGGGGGTACCGATTATCATTTTGATATCTTTATAGTCGCTGGCAAAAGTAGTGTCATGCAAAAAAACCGAGGCGGCGTTCCAATAAGCACAATTACCAAAATATGTTGGTGCATAACCTATTACGTCCGTCATTACAGGAAAAAAAGCTGCCTTTATCCTATAAGAATCCAATGGTTCATTTAAAAACTGATAATCTGCAGAAATCACAGAATGCAGGGATATAATAGTAGAATCGAATGCTTCCAAATCAGAGGTAGATGGATTGTATTTTATTAACCAGATTTTGGCGACACCGTATGTGTCGACTGGCGCGTTTCCAAAAACAATTTTACCCGATATTCTGTTTATTGGGTTGACGGCAACAGTGTCGTAAGCATAAACCGTTGCACCGCAACCAACTACAGTATAAGTAGCAGTTATCACTCCAGCAGAAACCGGGGTCAAAAATCCACTTGCTGGATTAATGGTTGCAATCGATGAATTACTTGAACTCCATACCCCACCCGGAACTGACTCATGATAGGTATTTGTGTCACCCAAAAAGGTAACAGGTGGTCCGGAAATGATGCCGGGAACTGCTGTACTTGTCACATTTAGTGGCTGTACGGCAAAAGAAACTCCACAGGAATCGACATGCGTGTAAGTTATGTTGGTCAGTCCAAGAGAAACACCGGTAACCAAACCAGACGAACTGATTGATGCGACTGTAGTATCACTTGAATGCCAGTTGCCTCCTGCGACAGCATTGGACAACGTGACTGTAGTTCCTGGACATATTGTTGCTGCACCACTTATTGCTGGCACTAAAAGCGTGGCACACCCACTCACCTTTCTTATTCTATCATTACCATCATCGCCTATGTAAATGTTACCGTGACTATCTATACCCAAACCCTGCGGAGACAATAATTGCGATGCCGTTGCGCAACCTCCGTCTCCAAAATAGCCCGCCAAACCGTTTCCTGCGAACGTATTGATAATCCCAGAGGTATCCACCTTGCGAATTCGATTGTCATCGGCATCTGAAACATAAAGATTTCCAGAACTATCAATAACAATCTGTTCGGGATAACTAAGCCTGGCGTCTGTCGCGGCAAAGCCATCTCCTCCAAATCTACCCAAACAACCTACCACATTGGAAATAATACCAGCCGTATTTATCTTTCTAACCCTGGAATTTCCACGATCGACAAAAAATATATTACCACCCCTATCGATCGCGATGGATGTTGGCATATAGAGCCTGGCATCGGTCGCCGGCCCTCCATCACCTGAAAACCCGTCGATTACAGAATCACCGGCAACCGTCGTGATAGTTCCGCTTGTGTCAATCTTCCGAACCGTACTACCAATGGTAAGTGTAAGATACATATTTCCAATGGCATCAAACACCATGCCTCCGGGTGCATCTAACCTTGCTGCGGTCGCAGGTCCACCATCACCATAAAAAACCGCTAATGAATTACCGGCAAACCTTGTGATAATTCCAGATGTGGAGATTTTACGAATTCCCCACGCATCTGCATCAAAATAAAGATTCCCTGCAGCATCCAAAGCCAAGTTACCTGGCTGGTATAATTGAGCGGCAGTTGCGGGACCGCCGTCGCCTGAATAACCTGGCGCACCCGTTCCAGCGATAGTAGTAATTACCCCCGACGTATCTATTTTCCTAATGCGATTGTTATTGAAATCAGAAAAATACATATTATTATACCGATCAAAAACAATTCCATAAGGACCATTCAACTTCGCATTAGTGGCGGCACCTCCATCGCCTGCAAAACCCCACAGTCCGTTACCAGCAACGGTGATTATAGATTGAGCATGAGCTGTCACAATATTTAGTAGTAGGGCAACGAGGAATGTAATAATAACTTTATTGGGGCATTTCATATGGCAGGCATTTAAAAGACAAACAAATATATAATATTTTTTCAAAAAGAAATGGATTCAGGTGTTTTATTTCAAATCTAATCTTCAACATCAACCACGACACACATACGGTTTTAGAGGCTCGACGGGCAATAACCCTTCGTTCCAAAAATAACTTGCACTTATTATCACAAACAAAAAGATATTTTTTAGTTTTGCTACCTATGCAAAAGAAGATCATCATTATAGCGGTAATATTGTTTGTTGCGGGCTTTTTGGCCAGTTGCGGGTCGAGTAAGGGCGGTAATAAAAACTTTAGGATGCAGGTAAGTAAGCCGCACTATCGCGGAGCCGGCAGATATTATTAACATTTTTTTTGCTTTTGCAAAATACGAGTACCTCAAAACTAAGTGTGCCACCCGTTAATGGAGTGGCACACATTTAATATACTTATACGCAGTTTGATTTACCTTCATTGTAAGGATTACCACAAATGCACCCTTGCGCTGTCCGCGATGAACATCTTATCTCCGGCTTTAATTCCAAAAGCATCATAGAAATCAGCAACGTTAGGGAAAGGTCCGTTTACACGATACTTAGCTGGTGAATGCACATCAGTCAGCAGTTGATTAGCAATTTTTTGCGGGCGCTCTGCCAGTAACCAGCCCAAAGAATAACCTAAAAAGAACCTTTGGGTAGGTGTCATTCCATGAATCTTCTCTCCCTTTTTGAAGGCTTCAGTCTGTTTGAATGCGTCCAGACCAATTAAGATACCGCCAAGGTCGGCAAGGTTTTCACCTAAAGTAGCCTTTCCATTAATATGCATGGTATCGAGCGGAATCATTTTGTTGAACTGCTGAACCAATACCTCTGCACGCTTTGCAAATTGCGCCGAATCCTGTGGAGCCCACCAATTGCTCAAGTTGCCTTGCTCATTAAATTGACGACCTTCATCGTCAAAACCGTGGGTTATTTCATGTCCAACTGTGCTAGCTGCTGTATAACCATATACCAGGGCATCATCAAGTTCTTCGTCTTTAAACCCTGGAACAGTCATCATTGCCGCAGGCAGCACTATCTCGTTATTCGACGGGTTGTAATAAGCATTGTAGGTTTGGGGTGTCATAGACCATTCTTCACGGTCAACTGGCTTACCCAATTTATTCAATTCATATTTATTCCACCACTCGCCTGACCGCATCATGTTCAATACGAACGGACCACGATCAATCTTTAAAGTAGAGAGGTCCTTCCACTTGTCTGGATAACCCACTTTCTTTTTTATAGCCATTAACTTGTGTATGGCCTTTTGTTTGGTACTGTCGCTCATCCAGTCCAGTTTTTCCATTCTGGCCTTGTAAGCGTTGCGCACATTTTCTACCATTTGTTCATACCTCGCTTTTGCCTTCGGGCTAAAATATTCCTTTACAAACAGTTGTCCCAGCGATTCTCCTATTACTCCTTGTTCTATATCAAGGCTACGGCGCCAACGCGGGCGCTGTTCCTGAGCTCCGCGGATAGTCTTGCTATAAAATTCGAAATGGGCGTCCACAAACGCTTTGTTCAAAAAGGGAGCGTATCCATTGATAAAATGGAACGTCATATAATCCCGAAGTGTCTGAATATCTGTTCCACTGACCAATTTATCGAGTGCAACCAGGAATTCAGGTTGCCCAACGATCACACTATCTACATTATGTACACCTATTGTCGTTAAAATTTCCGGCCAATTGATATGGCTGCCCAATTTCTTCAGATCGGTGATCGCATACTTATTATAATTCTTGTAGGGATCACGGAGATCTTCCAGTTTTCTGGATGCTTTGGCCAATTCAGTTTCGAAACGAATAACTGCCGCAGCTTTCTTTTCTGCCGTCGGACTATCGATACCGGACAGGCGGAAAATTGTTGCAACATATGCCGGATACTGGTTACGCACCTTCATGGTCCGTTCGTCAGTATTCAGATAATAATCGCGGATAGGCATTCCCAAGCCACCCTGACCCAGAGAATAGGCTTCCATATCACTCTTCTTCGGATCCTGCTCAACACCTTCACCAAAAAACACATCTGATGCAAAAGCATGCATATGGGCCGCCTGGCTCATTACTTCCGCAGGGGTTTTAACAGCTGCGATCTTTGCCAGCTCAGGCTTTAATGGCTCGATGCCGCTTTTCTCAACTCCAGCTGAATCCATAGCACTAAACCAGAAATCACCAATTTGCTGTGCAGAACCAGTCTTCTCGGCTTTTAGGGCTGCATCCTCGTTTATCTTCTTCAGCTTTTCATACAACTCTTTTTGCACCAACTCACCTACGCCATAAGTCGTCTCGTCGCCGGGAATTGGGTTAGCCTTCATCCATGCTCCGTTGGCATATTCGAAGAAGTCGTCATTTGGCCTAACGGTAGTATCCCTGTTCGCCGATAGAATATCGGCCTTCTCCGTTTTATTGGCGGCGGGTTGGTTACAGGAAGCAACCAAAGCGGCTACAGCCACAACCCCCTTTATTTTTTTACTCAAATACATATATACAATTGAAGCGATAAAAGTAGCCTATTTTTTTATTTAATTCCTTAACGCCATTGAGGGGAGATTCAAACCGGATAAAGGTAAGTTAACCACGAGGAGCACGGAGGCAATCGCAAAGAACACAATGAACAGCTAGAATGCACTAAATGAAGCGCACAAAGTCGATTGCATTCACTACGGATGCATGAATTCCTCCTTTTGACCTCCGATTAATTCACCTGCACAATCAAGAACTTAAGGTACTGAGTCGCCGGGATGTTCCACATGATCGGGTGATCTGAAGCTTGTGTTTGCCAGCTTACCTGCCTGAGCGTGCGGTGGGCATCCTTTGCTGCCATGGCAATTGTTTTCAGGAACATCTCCGGTGGAACCAGGTTGGTGCATGATGCTGTTACCAGGAAGCCTCCTGGCTTGGTCAGTTTCATACCTCTCAGATTAATTTCCTTGTAGCCGGTTATAGCCTTTTCAATGTTCTCGCGGCTCTTGGTAAACGCGGGAGGATCGAGGATGACTACATCGTACCTCCTGCCTTCCTTCACCCAAGCCTTTAGGGCATCGAATGCATTGATAGCACTGAATTTACAAATATCTCCGTATCCATTTAGTTCTGCATTGCGTGTGGCCTGTGCCACAGCATTTTCAGAAATATCTAACCCGAGGACACTTTTTGCGCCGTAATGTGCTGCGTGTACAGAAAAAGAACCTGTATAGGAAAATGCCTCGAGTACATTCGCATCTTTAACTATATGCTGTATTGCCCGGCGATTGTCCTGCTGATCGAGAAACCACCCTGTTTTCTGGCCGTTCTCAATATCGACATGGAACTTCAGCCCATTTTCGTTGATAATGATCTGCGTATCAAATGGTTCTGACAAAAATCCTTTTTGCTGGGGCATGCCTTCGAGCTCCCTAACCGGAACGTCGTTGCGCTCATAAATACCCTTGGGCTTAAATATTCTTCCCAGCGCTTCGGCAATCGCACCTTTCCAGATGTCCATACCCAGGGCAAGGGTTTGGATAACAAAGTAGTCATTGAACTTATCTATAATAAGCGCAGGAAGCTGGTCCGCTTCCCCAAAAATAAGTCTGCAGTTTTCTGTATAGCCTATGCTGCGCCTGTAATCCCAGGCTTCCTTTATCCGGTTATAGAAAAAACCTTCATCAATTTTTTCATTTTTGTGGCGTGTTACCAGCCTGATACGTATTTGGGATGCAGGGTTAACATACCCCTTACCCACAAACGATCCGTTATATGAATACACCTCCACTATATCTCCTGGCTCATATGCCCCTTCGGCATCGCCCAACTCATTTGCAAATATCCATGGGTGGCCACCAATGACCCTGTCCCCGATCTTCTTTCTCAGAAAAAATTTCGCCATGCGGCAAAGGTAATCGAATTAAAAAACGAAAATTCATTTGTTACAGCAATGTCATTGGTGAACGGTTTAGGGCGAAGCCGCCAGGGCGCAGTTACCAGTTTATCTGAAATTAGTTACGACTAAAGCCGCAAAGAAGGCCCTATTCATTTAAAACCAGCAAAAAAACAGCAGAATCGGGTCAGTATTAAGGCCTGGGGCGCCACCTCACTTTACTGTCCATTTTAGATTTTCTTCGTTTTTTGGCGTAGGTTTGTTTCCGCAAAAATTCAATTATGGGCGTTCGTATTTCTTCTTTTTTACTGTTTATAGCGGCTGCTTCCACATTCCCGGCCATGGCCGAAAAAAAGGCTGACCGGAAAGTAGCCAGGCAGTTACAATCTGACATCACCTACCTGGCATCCGACGAACTGGAAGGGCGCCGCACAGGCACAGAAGGAGAACGT
Organism: Flavipsychrobacter stenotrophus; assembly: GCA_947379685.1. Taxonomy (GTDB): domain Bacteria; phylum Bacteroidota; class Bacteroidia; order Chitinophagales; family Chitinophagaceae; genus Flavipsychrobacter; species Flavipsychrobacter stenotropha_B. Next base: position 22,052 of record CANCOG010000013.1, read on the forward strand.
AAAGCTGCAGACTACATCGAAAACAGGTACAAAAAATTAAAGATCAGCGCTTACAAGGGACAGTACCGCTACCCTTTCCAATTTACTTACGGACGGGAAATTGTTGCCAGCAGCAAGATCAGCATAAACAGCAAGGCTGCCACCCTTAACGATGAAGCGTTCCCACTACCCTATAGCGCAACAAAACATGTTTCAGGCGATGTATTACCGGAAGTAACAGAGCAGGGCAATGTTTGGATGATTGCCCTCTACACTGATAAAGACCAGGCCAATGACCCTCATTTCGATTGGGAAAAGCATATGTATGAGGCGGCCCGGGAAGCAAAAAAGGGCGGTGCAACCGGCGTTATATTTTTTGATGCCTATGGTGGCAAGTACGAACCAACATTCAACAAACAATCAGAAAGCGACATACTGGACATTCCGGTAGTTTTCTTGAAACATGCAGGGTATACAAAATACGTTGACCAAAACAAATCGAAAAGCGGAATACCTGTGGATATTGATGTGGCTATAAACCGCCCTCAGCGCACAGGAACCAACCTTGCAGCATTTATAGATAATGGCGCGCCACTCACTGTAATTATTGGCGCGCATTACGATCACCTGGGTTATGGCGAAGATGGCAACAGCCTTTACCCTAACGTAAGCAAGGAGCACCTGATTCACCATGGGGCCGATGATAATGCGAGCGGAACGGCTGCGTTAATGGAACTGGCCAAGTGGGTGAAAAACAAAAAAATGAAACATTACAACTATCTCTTCCTGCATTTTTCCGGTGAAGAACTGGGTTTATATGGTTCAAAATCATTTGTAAAGGACCAAAAAATTGACAGCGCACACACTGCCTATATGCTGAACATGGACATGGTGGGCAGACTCAACGACAGCACGCATTCCCTGAGTGTGGGCGGAGTGGGTACTTCTCCTTCCTGGGCCGATGTGGTGAAAATGGGTGGCGATGAATTTAAAATCGTGATTGACAGTTCGGGTGTTGGTCCATCGGATCATACCAGCTTTTACAATGCCGGCATACCTGTGCTGTTCTTCTTCACGGGCACACACAAAGATTATCACAAGCCAAGCGACAAGGCCGACATCATTAACTACAAAGGCGAA
>CANCOG010000014.1 GCA_947379685.1 Flavipsychrobacter stenotrophus
TAAGGGTAAACATGGACGGTAAAGTGTTCAACGAAAAGGTTATGGTTCAGTAATTGTTTTTAGAAATGCATAATTGGGCGCCTCTGCAATTTGCAGGGGCGCCTTTTTTAATTGCTTAATCTCTAGTCCTGAAATAGCGATAAAACAAACACAGAAGTAACCTTACACTTACACCCACTGCGTCAACCTACCAATTTTTTTCTGAAATCGTAGTTATATTGCGCGTTTTTTATAAATTTACCTTTGATATATTGTGGGTGGCATTTTTTAAGAAATTGCGATCTAAATATTAATTTTTAGTTAAATTCAAGCTTAGCTAGCATAAATATTATTAAAATATTTTTATGAACAAACTACACAACCTATTTAAAGAAATATCGTTACGAACATTTCTTACCCTATCAATTCTCCTCATTTGCGCTACATCTTTCGGATCACATATTGTGGGCGCTGACCTTTTTTACACACATGTTAGCGGCAACACATACAAAATAACTTTTGTTGCATATGGAGATTGTGGTCCGGCAAGTGCGGGTTCATTTGCTACCCTTCCATCTGGCAGACCTTTAATTTGCATTTATGATGGTGCAACATCTGTTTCCAATATTTCGCTAACTATTGACACTCCCGCAAACCCACTTAACGGCCATGAAATAACGCCTGTCTGCCCGTCAGATTCCGCAAATACACAATGTACAAATAGCTCATATACCATTCCCGGCATTAAGAAATTTGTATATACCGGCACTTACACTGTCCCATATGCATCACACTTATGGCGTTTCTTGTTTACCGGGTCAATGGGTGGGGCTTCTGGCGCGGGACGCGCGGCAGCGATTACCAATATAACAACTGGTACAGTGATACAACTTGTTGACACGCTCGACAATTACTACCATGCCAATTCAAGTCCGTTATTGACGATAGTTCCCACCCCCTTCTTTTGCCTGAACAATTCCGATAGCTATAACCCTGGCGCGGTGGACGCTGATGGCGACAGCCTCGGGTTCTATCTGGTACGAGGAATGAACGGATCGAGCAATTGTTCCACGCCCGGAACCCCTGTAACCTATACTGGTGGCACATCCGCCACAGCACCTCTAATTGTTTCTGCTGGTACTTTTTCTTTTAATAGCACAACCGGACAATTAAACTTCTTCCCAAATACAACTCAAAGAGCGCTTGTCGTCTATAACGTAAGAGAATACCGTAATGATACATTCATAGGCACGAGTCAAAGAGAAATGACATTCCTGGTACTTACCTGTTCAAACCCACCACCAACAGGAGGAATTACCGGAGGTTCGGGTGGAACGGTCGTCGACAGTACCCATTTTAAAGTTTGTACAGGAACCGGAAGTTTTTCAATTGTCATTAACGGGTATGAATCGGACACGTCGAAATATATAAAAGTATCGGCAACCGGGCTGCCAACCGGGTCTACATTTACAATTACAAATGATAGTACCAATCACCCAACCGGAACGTTTGCCTGGACAACTACCGGAGTATCACCGGGCACATATACTTTCTTTGTGACCTTCCGCGATAACAATTGTCCCATCAATGGCGTACGTACAAATGCTTACACCATCACTATTGCACCGCTGCCTACTATTGACGCCGGAGCAAACACAGCAATTTGTCTGGGAGCCAGCCTTGTACTCAACCCTACCGGAGGCGTTAGCTATGTCTGGTCACCCGGTTCCAGTCTCAGCTGTACAGCCTGCACATCCCCAATCGCAACGCCTTCAGCAACAACATTATATACCGTAACCGGGACAGATGCAAACGGATGTGTCAATACCGATACCGTCCGTATTACTGTAAATCCGGTTCCTGGGGCAATTGCCGGTACTACTACAGTTTGTGTTGGTTCAACAACCACTCTAAGTAATTCTGTTTCAGGCGGAACATGGTCGGTAAGTTCCGGCATAGCTACCATTAGTGCTTCAGGTGTTGTAACTGGCGTAACTGCAGGTACGGCAACAGTGACATATACTTTGCCTGCTGGTTGTTACACGACTGTAACAATAACGGTTAACCCTTTGCCAGCTGCCATAGGCGGCCCTACCACTGTTTGTGTAAATGCTTCTATTACGCTGACAGATGCAACGGGCAGCGGAACATGGTCGAGCAGTAATAATGCCATAGCGACTATAGCCCCAACGACCGGAGTCTTAACAGGCGTAGGTGCAGGTACCGCTACAATATCATACACATTATCAACGGGTTGCCTGACCACTTATACGGTAACAGTCAATCCAATTCCAGCTGCGATCGCTGGCCCTACTGCCGTATGCGTCAGTTCAACAATTACATTAACTAATAGCGTAAGTGGCGGTACATGGACCAGTAGTGCTACCGGTACTGCTACAGTTGGCAGTACGACCGGAATTGTAACAGGTGTTTCAGCCGGATCAGTTACGATTACTTATACTTTATCAGGTGGTTGTTATGTTACGTACAATGTAACCGTTAACCCAAGGCCGGGCGTAATTGGTGGACCAACCGGAGTTTGTGTTGGTTTTACGATCACGCTTACCAATGCAACTGCAGGCGGAACGTGGACCAGCGGCAATACTTCCATCGCTACAATTGATGCTTCTACAGGCGTGCTTTATGGTGTGTCACCCGGAACCGTTAATATCACCTATACACTTGGCACCGGTTGTTATAATGTGACAGCTATAGAGGTGAACCAACAACCAGCTGCAATCGGGGGACCATCGGTTGTTTGTGTTGGCTCTACTATTACGCTTACTAACTCTGTTTCTGGCGGCAACTGGACCAGCACTACAACTGGTATTGCTACAATCATATCTACGTCGGGCGTTCTTACGGGCGTATCTGCTGGTACTGCAGCAATCACATATACTATGCCAGTAAGCGGCTGCTTTGTCGCGACATCTGTTACCGTTAATCCGTTACCGAATGCCGGTGCAATTTCCGGTTCAACGACAGTATGTGTGGGTGCAACTATAACACTAACTGAGTCAGTTACAGGTGGAACATGGAGCAACAGTTTTACTTCTATTTCTACCGTATCTTCAACTGGAGTCGTAACCGGTGTATCTGCGGGAGTTGACACGATTAAATATTCAATAACGAATTCCTGCGGCACAGCAATAGCCCGTTATGTAATTACTGTAATTGCCCAGCCGAACGCCGGAACTATTTCAGGTCCTACCTCTGTTTGCGTAAACGACATTATTACACTTTCCAATACTATTACAGTAGGTACGTGGTCAAGCGGCAGCACTGGAACTGCTACAATTTCTGCAGCAGGCGTAGTATATGGTGTGGCTGCAGGCACTGTTACTATCAGCTACTCCTTTACCAATGCTTGCGGAACGGCTGTTACAACAGCTACAATAACCGTTAAACCACTGCCAACAATAACTATTTCACCTGCCACCGTTGATTTCTGTATAGGTGGAAATGCAAGCCTCACCGCCAGCGGAGGGGTAACATATACCTGGTCGCCATCAACGGCGCTTACTTCTACAGTTGGTGCGACGGTGATTGCCAGCCCAACCATAACCACAACCTATATGGTAACTGGGGTTGGGGCCAATGGCTGCTCTAATTCTACTACAAGAATTGTAACAGTTCATGATCTGCCAATAATAAGCATTACTACTCCAGTTACTATTTGCTATGGCTATAGTGCTACGCTTGCTGCATCAGGCGCTGTTAACTATACATGGGGACCAGCAACGTCTCTCAGTTCAACTGTCGGCGCAGTTGTAGTTGCTACTCCGGCTGATACAATTAATTACACTGTAACCGGAACAGATGCATTTGGTTGTGTAAACACGGCAATAGTTGTAGTTAATGTTAATCCAATACCTGCGACGCCCAGCGTAACAACCCCCGTAACCTATTGTATGTCAGCCAGCTCTGTTCCACTTGTAGCTAGCGGCGTCAACTTACTGTGGTATACGAGTTCAACCGGTGGTACAGGAACGGCAACCGCACCTACCCCATCTACAGCAGCCGTAGGCACGACAACCTGGTATGTAACGCAAACAATAGACGGATGTGAAAGCCCACGTAACTCGATAACTGTCATAGTTATGGAAGATGCAATCACTGACTTCAGTTTCACGGTTAAATATGGCTGTACCCGTGACACCGTTATTTTTAATAACCTGTCACAGTTCTGCTATAAATATGAATGGTACTTTGGCGACGCAACTGTTCTTGCTGATACTTCTATGAATCCGGTTCATTACTACCCTCCTGCCCACGAAGTGAATTCAAATTATGTGGTAAAATTACATGGCTATAATTCTATTTGCTTTGATGATTCCACAACAAAAATTGTGTCATTAGCCCCAAATGCCAATCCTTTATTCAAGCTCATCAATGTTACACCTGACCAATCAATTATGTACGGCAGCAGCGTACAGCTTAATGCATGGGGGGCTGTTGTTTATTACTGGACACCAAACGATGGATCGCTTTCCAACCCGAATATTAACAACCCTGTTGCGACTCCAAAGGATTCAACGACTTACACCGTTTATGGCTATAATAATGATGGCTGTCTCGATTCGGCACTGGTACATATAAATGTAAACTATGACGATACCGATCTAATTTCATCGGGCTTCACGCCAAACGGTGACGGGCTAAATGACATCTTCCGCATTTCGCATCTGAGGCATGGCAGATTAGTTGATTTCAGCATTTATAACCGTTGGGGAGAATTGATTTTCCAAACTGCTGATGTAACCAAGGGATGGGACGGGACCTATAAGAGCGTTCCTCAGGACATGGAAACTTACAATTACATGATCATAACTGCTCATAGCGACGGTTCAAATAAATATTATAAAGGTTCGGTAACACTCATCCGGTAACCAGAAGCAGGAAATAAGTTAAAGCTCCTTCAATTCTTTTTTGAAGGAGCTTTTTTATGTAAATCAACGCTCTGTTAAACAACTATTACCCTTTATCTTTGCGACCTGCCATGAAAAAATCAATACGCATACAACAATATATAGCATTGCTCTCGGTAGTATTGTTCCTGGCAAAAATTACAGCCTGGTACCTTACAGGGTCTGTTACAGTATTGACTGATGCCCTGGAAAGTATTGTGAACATGGTTGCCGGATTTTTAGGTTTGTTTAGTATTACCCTTGCTGCAAAACCTCGTGACCCAAACCACCCATATGGCCATGGAAAGGCTGAATTTCTTTCTTCAGCCGTTGAAGGGACGTTGATTACCATTGCTGGTTTCCTGATTATTTATGAAGCTATTGAGCACCTGATAGTCCCTCACGAACTTGAACGACTCGACATTGGGTTACTGATTGTGGTTGGTTGTGGAGGTATTAACTTCCTTGCAGGAAAGTTTGCGGGCAGGCAGGGAGAAAAGCTCAATTCAATGGTATTGGTATCCGCCGGCAGACACCTGGTCACAGACGCTTATTCGGCAGCAGCAATTATTATCGGACTTATCGTTTTGCTCCTGACGCATAATAAATTTTTGTGGCTGGATAGTGTCGTTGCACTTTGTTTTGCTTGCATTATTGTTATTACCGGGTATAGAGTAATTCGTAAGTCGATATCGGGTATTATGGATGAAACAGACATGACCCGGCTACAGGAAGTAATAGACGTATTGCAAAAAAACAGACTCAGACAATGGGTAGATATCCACCATCTGCGGGTACTTAACCATAGTGGTAAGATGCATGTGGATGCGCACCTGACCGTCCCACGGTATTACCAAATATCAGATACAGACACAGAAATTAAGAAACTGGACAAACTAATCAAAACCCACTTTGGAGAACAAGTAGAAGTGTTTGTACAAATAGAAGGCTGTTCCGATACCCAATGTAGTTTTTGTGCCGTAGAAAAATGCCCTATCCGCAAACACGATTTTCAGCATCAGCAACAATGGGTACTTGAAAATATCTGGAAGGAATCGCGGCATGGTAAGGTTTCGGAGGTGTAAGTTGGTTATAGGACGGTTTCTGATAACAATTAATAGACTTTATAGGTCACTGATCCAATTTTTCATATTTAAACACCCAAAGGCCAAAAAATCAATTTTTCACTGCAAATCCGTCATTTCATGCGGGAATTGCAAGGATAATGAGCCCCAAAATACAACATAACAACGAAATTAGAATAAGAACTATATCAGAAAGCGGTTCAGGGGAGACCTAAATGCCCTTCCTTTTGTGCATTACTTCTCGTCAATGCTCTAAAATTCCCACTCAAATTTTACTATTTTTGTAAAACACAAAGACAGGCCCTATGCCGTGGACACATGGAGCCTGCTGACCTTTCTACTGGTGCGAACAGCGAAAGGGTATCCGGGTATTGACTTTAAGGTGCCAATACATTAAATGTCTTTTAGTTGCATTACGCAGCCATAATTCCGGTTACTCCCCTACTGCCATGACTGCACTACTTGTAAAGGATTTGTAAAACAAAAATAAAGCAAAAATTTTAACGCGCAAAAAATATTTTACAGACTTTTTTATAAATTTAAAATGACCCAGAAAGAAATGCTAGATTTCCTGAGTGCCCGGCATATCGAAAGGCCTGAACTGGAGCGCCTTTTGGACATGAGCCGTCAAAAATTGCAGCACTATTTTAAAAATGGAATAGTCAATAAAAATATACTACCCAAAATAGCGGAAGCAACCAAAATACCTTTACATACGCTTTACAATATTGGCAGTTCAAACCTTGGCCATCTGGCCGAGGTGCGGGAAGATGGCACTATTCAGGAACCAAACCAGGACTATGAAACAGACATAAGGAGCAAGTACATCAGCTGTTTGGAAGAAAAAAACAAGATAAAGGACCGGATCATTAGCCTGCTGGAAGAAAATCGCAAACTTATCTTGCTTGCAGCAAAGTCAAATAAAATCGATGAACTACCGGAAATAGAATAAATGCTCACTGGCAGGGTTTTGCATCATTCGACATGTAGACAAAAAATCCAATACCTCAAAAATTAATTGCTCAGAACTGGATAAATATTAAGGCCCCTAAAACGAAAGTATCGGAAGCACTCACGACTCCCCAAATCATAAAAAAATACCTCTTACGCTTTTAAGTAACCACGAACTAAAAGAAGGAAGCCCCATTAACTACGAGGGCGAATATGACGGTAAAAAGTATCACGATAAGGGTATTATCAAAAAAAATGAACCGGGGAAACTACTACAGAGCACCTATTGGAGTTCAATGGCCGGAAAGGAAGATATACCTGAAAATTAAAACCTGGTGACCTATAATCTATCCGAAAAAGATAACGGAACGACTGTGCCCCTGACTCAAGACAATGTATCATCTGAACAAGAAAGAGAACACGTTACTCAAAACTGGAAGGAAGTTCTAAAGAACCTAAAAGAAGTTACGGAGAAGGAAGCCTAGCTGCCCCAAAATCATTCCACGTTCGTTTGAATAATTTGAAAAAGGCTGCTCCTAAGCAGGAACAGCCTTCAATTCAACTATATTATCACGGAAATTACTTTTTATCAACTGGCGGTGCAGGTGGCGCTGGAGCAGGAACTGGAGCACCATGCTGACCCGGAGCTGGCATTGGAGGATGCATAGGAGCGGCACCCGGACCACCTGGCCTCATTTTTGACGAGGAGTACTTGGTGAACTGCTCTGCAGTCATTACCTTTTTCAACTTTGCATCTTTTTCAGCGTCCAACTTCTGCATATCAGTTGGTGTTGGTGGTTTACCGCTCATTCTCTGAGCATCCATTGCTTTTACAAAATCAAGGCAAGCCGCAAATGTTCCTTTATATTGATCAGCATTAAGGCCATATTGTTTTTCCAAAAATTTAGCCTGATTGGTTGCCATCATAGTTTGCCTCTGTTCAGAGCCATTCGGGCCGCCCGGTTGTGGCGGTGGAACTGGAGCACCTGGCTGTGATGCTGGGTTCATTGGTGCTTGTTTGGCACCCTGTGCCATAGCTGCCATTGACGCGCAGGATAACAAAGCACAGGTAAGAATCAATTTCTTCATAATTGCAAGTTTAATGGTATAATTATTTTGGAACTAAGGTAGAAAAATAGTAACGAAAAAACAAAAAAACGCATAATATCTTTCACAAACATTGCTGTTGAATCGAAAAACTATTTTTTTTGAAGTTATTTTGAGACTATCTGGAAATAATAGCAACTAACTCGGAAACTTATTTAATAAAATAAATTTCGCCTTTGACTATCGGAAACACGCCCGAAAAATCAATTATCACTCAAAGTCGGGGTACAACAAGTATTTCCTTCGTATTTTTTTGAACGCCTTAATGTCTTGCAGCCATGATACGCGAATCGCCCTACCGAGCGTTCCTGACCTTATTTGTTGCTCGAGTTTTGACGTACCCGCCAACTTCAGGAAAAATGCATTAAAGAACTTCTCCTTTTCCGGAAAGATCTCATATGCCCTTAGTAGCCAGTTCAGCTGAAAACCGCCCCCAATGTTCTTCAATGCACTTTCCGGTGTCTCGCCTGTAATTTCTCCGTAACATTGTTTTCCTTCATACATCGGGCTTTTAGCTCCTTCCCCACTCTTAGGTACGAAAGAATAAGTAAATTTACCTTCAAATTCGGGACAACCATATTGTTGAAAAGGCAGGGCTGTGCCCCTTCCCACGCTGATCTTAGTTCCTTCAAACAAGCACAATGACGGGTAAGCATATATTGCTGCCATCGTACGCAGATTAGGCGACGGAGCCACAGGCAGTTTATACCTCTTCTTGTGATCGTAGTTAAAACACTTAATTACACTTAAGTCGAGGCTATTCTCAGTTTTCAGCCAATTTTCGCCCTTTAACATCATTGCATATTCACCGGCTGTCATCCCATAAACAACAGGGATGGGCTGCATGCCAACAAACGACTTGTTGTACGTGTCCAAAACCGGCCCGTCGACATAGAATCCGTTTGGGTTAGGGCGGTCCAGAACCATGAATTGTTTCTTTTCCTCTGCAGAGGCCTCCATACAATATTCCAATGTAGATATGTAGGTATAAAACCTGGCACCCACGTCCTGTAGATCATAAACCATTACATCCACATCCTTCAAATCTGCGGCAACTGGTTTTTTGTGGCTGCCATAAAGCGAGATTACACTGAGCCCGGTAGCACTATCCACCGTATTGTCCACCTTTGCGCCGGCGTCCTCACGGCCACGAAAACCATGCTCTGGTACAAATATCTTTACCACCTTTATGCCCCGCACCATCAGAATATCTAATAATGATGAATCGCCAACTTTTGATGCCTGGTTAATAATGAGCGCAACCCTTTTCCCCTTCAGCTTTGGGCAATAATTTTGAGTCAATGCAGCCGCCGGCCTTATGGTTGTGTCGAAGAAAGATCTTGCCTTTACTACCCATGCAGAAAAGGAAAAATAAAAAAGCACACCAGCAAAAACAAATTCTTTCATATAGTATGGCTAAGGTAGTTAATTAAGCGTAAATGATTCTTCTTTAAACGGCAATTCAATGCAGGCAACAGTCAATAAACCTTTCACTGACAACAATAAAATGACAACCGGCAGTCAATTAATTTTTACTTAAATCACTTACAATTTCTATAAAAACACACCTGATTTGGGCATATTGCCTTAAATTGCGCCCAAATTAATTATTTAAACCACAAATATGCAACAAGTACAAAAGGGAGACGCTGTAAGCGTACATTATCATGGTAAGCTTACTGATGGCACTACCTTCGACAGTTCAGCAGGCCGTGAGCCACTTAGTTTCACTGCGGGCAATGGCCAGGTGATCAAGGGTTTTGATGAAGCCGTGATGGATATGAAAGTTGGCGATAAAAAAACCGTAAATATTCCGGTGGGCGAAGCCTATGGTCATCGTAATGACGATATGGTAATGGAATATCCAAAAAGCGAATTTCCTGCTGACATGAACCCACAAGTGGGCATGGAGCTTCAAATGGGAGATGATGCCGGCAACGTTTTTCCGGTAGTTATTGTTGAAGTTGGAGAAGAAACTGTATTACTAGACGCAAACCACCCGTTGGCTGGTCAGGATCTGGTATTTGAAATTGAAATTGTTTCTATTGGCTAATCCTCAGGCACAAAAAGGTATATCAATAAAAAAGCGGCTGATCAGCCGCTTTTTTATTGATATCATATCCAAGAACCGATGGCATTATTTTACCACTTTAATAGTAGCTTTCTTATTTCCCAGTTCGTCGCAAACCTGTAACAGGTAAATTCCTGAGGACAATTCTCCCAGAGAATAAGCCTGATCGTTTTCTGATGACGCAGTCCAGAAGTTTACTTGCCTGCCGGTCATATCGCACAATGTAACCTTATCACCCCTTTGCAACCCGCTAACGTTCAATTCATTTTCGAAAGGATCTGGGAAAGCCTTAATACCTGAGTTTGTCTCGAAATTTGAAACGCCAAGTGAAGTCACATATACCTTACGTACGCGCTGGTTGTTAGCATCAGATATATACACAGAACCAAAGGTATCAATAGCTAAACCATAAGGATGATACAAATTTGCACCCAGCGGATTTCCCAGGTCACCACCAAAACCAGGCCAGCCATTGCCCGCAAATGTGGTGATTTTTCCAAGCGTATCCACCTCACGAATAACGTTATTATAAGAATCGGCAATAAACACATTGCCCTGTGTATCAACCGCAACACTCGTTGGATAATGAAGAGTCGCAGAAACAGCCGGACCGTTATCACCTGAATAGCCAACAGTTCCAGTGCCAGCAATCGTGTATATCATACCAGACGGGTCTACCATACGTATTACGTTGTTGTTGTGGTCTGCAATGTAAAGGTCACCCCACTTGTCCATTGCAACCGCATAAGGTGAGTCGAGTTGAGCGTCAGTAGCAGCAAAACCATCACCAGAATAACCGGGAGTGCCGTTACCAGCAATCGTTGAGATGTGCCCGAATGTATCAATCATACGGATAACATGATTGGCCCCATCTGCTACATATAAAGTACTTCTCTTGTCCGTACACAAACCAAATGGCAACATCAACTTAGCATGGATAGCGAGGCCACCATCACCAGTGTATCCCCAGCCATTTCCGCCGGCATAAGTAGAAATAATACCAACAGTATTTACTTTACGGATAACGCTATAACCATAATCAGCAATGTACACGTTGCCACGCGGATCGGCGGCTACCCCAATAGGATCAATGTTTGCACTTGTGGCATCGGACCCATCACCTGAATATCCACCAAAGCCAGACCCGGCAAAAGTGACCATTGTACCGTCTTTCTTAACCTTACGCACTCTCGAATTGTAATAGTCAACGATAAACAAATTACCTAGTTTATCTAAAGCAAGGCCTTCAGGGCCATTAAGGAGCGCTCCCGTAGCGGCAAAACCATCGCCGCCATAGCCCCCGGTACCACCGGCACCAGCAAAAGTTACTATCCTCCTGTATTGTGCACTTGCAGAGAGAGATAAGATTAAAAAGGTAAAGAAAAATAACGAAAAAGTCCGTTTCATAAACAATCTTTGGTCAAATGTAAGGTAATAGATGTGTATTTCAAAAGAGGCACGCACAATTGTATGCATCTTAGTGGTAAAAAACAGGCCAGGCACCAATTAGCCCAACTCATTTTGCAATTTTTTGGGCAGTTTCGACCTGATGATGTCATAGGATTGCCGCAAAATTAAATCCCATTCAGCGCGCCTGAGTTTATCAAATTGCGCAATAGTCACCCACTTATTTCGGGCCATATAAGCGGTGGGAGTAATACCTTCTCGTTCGGTCAATTCATCAAATTGTTCCGGCGTAACTTTAATGCTTACACCACCCCATTCGCCAGTAATGCAGTACATTTTTTCACCTACCATAAAGCAAATATGGTCTTCCCATTTAATGCCTTCAGTGGCACCTGGGAATGACATGCAAATCGTACGTAGTGTGTCAAGATTCATTTTCTTTGGTTAAAAAACACAACTTAAATTCTCCGCTATTATTTACCTAACACACCTTTCACTTCAGTGGCCAGTTTTTCAGCCCAAATAGCATATTCCTTGCCATTCGGATGCAGCGCATCGTCTACCAGAAACTCAATTTTGTTGCCGTTTTCACGAGTGCTCGGAGTAATATCTATATAATGGCATTTATGAGCAAGTGTTATTTCTTTCTTTACCGCATTGTACACATCTATTTCAACTGCAATCTTATGCCTGTCACGGCCTTCGGCAAATGGAGTCACACCCCAATCAGGGATAGAAAGGACAAAAACATGGTTAGGTTGCCCCCCGGCAAAGCCTATGGCCTGCTGAAGCAACTGAGTGTATTCCTGTTTGTAATTATCGATACTTCTGCCACGATATTGATTGTTTACGCCAATAAGCAGGGAAACAATAGAAAATGTCTCGTGAATATTGTGCTCTGTGATAGACGCAGCCAACTCATCGGTTGTCCATCCTGTAGTAGCAATAATGACCGGATCCGCCAGGTCGACGTGCTGATTTGCAAGCAGCTTCACTGCCTGGTGCGGAAAATTGTCGGCGGAAGAAACCTGCTCACCAATTGTATAAGAATCCCCAAGGGCAAGATATGAGTACATGTGTTTCGATTTAGACCTGATTTGTTGTCCCATGCTGGAAAACGACTGTAAAATAATACAAGCCAAACATAACGCAATAGCAGAAGGAAACAAAAGTGAGCATTTTATTTTTCGCATATCGTACAAAGATTACCGTAACCCGGCAGTTACCCCTACAATATACGAACAAAAATGGGTATCAGATTACTTCCTGAACTCTGTGTAAAACGTCTATTTAATATAAATTGTTTTCACATTCACGAACTCCCGCATTCCATATACACCTATTTCTCTGCCGTAGCCGCTCTCCTTGATTCCTCCAAACGGCAATCTTGCATCTGAATGCACAAAATCATTTACGAAACAACTGCCGGCCTCTAACTCCTCAACAACAATGCGTTCAGCCCTATGTTCATCCCCTGAAATTACGCCTGCCCCAAGGCCAAACGGGCTATCATTAGCGATCCTGATAGCATCTGCTTCATCAGTAGCTTCAATTATTGCTGCTACTGGTCCGAACAACTCTTCGTCGCATGCCGGCATGCCTTTTTTTACATTTGTGAGCACTGTCGGTGGATAATACGCACCGGGGCCATCCGGAATAAAGCCTCCACATAAAAGTGTCGCACCCATTTCCAGACTAGTTGTTACCTGACTATGAAGGTGATCCCGAAGGTCGACACGTGCCATAGGACCTGAAATATTGGTTTCCACGGTTGGATCACCCCAGGTCGAAGCCTGCATCTTCCCTGCCATTGCCTGTTCAAATGCTGTTTTTATACTACTAAGGACAACGAATCTCTTGGCAGCAACACAACTTTGTCCACTGTTCTTCAAACGTCCGTTAACACAAATTTCTGCCGCCATCTCAATATCGGCATCTTCTAATATTAAATAAGCGTCACTCCCCCCTAACTCCAGCACTTGTTTCTTCAGGTGACGCCCCGCAGCTTCAGCAACCTTCCGTCCTGCCTCTGTGCTGCCCGTTAGGGTAACTGCAGCAATGCCTGGGTTTCCTATAAGTGCTTCTATCCTGGAAGAAGGCAAAAGCAATGTTTGTAACAACCCTGCCGGCGCACCAGCCTTGGTTATAATTGCCTCAATAGCAAGGGCACAGCCGCTAACATTAGAAGCATGTTTCATGATCATTACATTCCCTGCCATTGCAGATGGAGCAAACGAACGAAACAACTGCCAATACGGATAATTCCAGGGCATAATTGCTAAAATAACCCCAAGTGGCCTGAAAGTCACATAACTTTTCCTAGCTTCTGTTGGCACTACTTCATCCGCCAGAAAATCCGCTCCTTCACGTGCATAATATTCAAGCGTAGCCGCACATTTCTCCACTTCTTCCCTGCCCTGTACAATAGGCTTACCCATTTCAGCTGTTGCCAACTGAGCCAATGCCTCCTTATCTTTTCTCAGTTCAACCGCGATCTTATTCAAAACATCCGCGCGTTCAGCGAAGGAATATTTACGCCAATCCTGAAAAAACTTGCCTGCAGCTTGTACAGCTGCCGCAACTTGCTGTTCATTATAAATGGAATATGATGCAATGATATTTCCGTTTGCAGGATTTACTGAGGTAAGCTTGTCTGGCATTGAGCACAATTTGTCGTCAAAATTAGTGATTAGCCAACGAGGCAGTGTGTATGAATTCTTAAAGTTTGTTGGAAGGCCTTACGGAATAAGTTTATAATAATAGCTAGTTACTAATAATAACAGTGCTCTGCTTTAAAGAACCAAAAAAGAATCGGAGTCTATAAGCCAATACCATTTGTCACAAAAATCTCCTCCCAATGAAATCATAAAAAGTAGTACTTTTGCAGCCAATATTCACAATTATATTTTACAATTAATTAATGTTGCAACAGGAATCTGTTAAAACAAGATGGTCGATACTGGCAATGAGCCGTGCCAGGGACTATAACCAGCTTCTAAAACCAAACCTAAGTGGTATGGTGGTATTTAGCAGTGTTATCGGTTATCTTATGGCCCCGGAAATTCATTTTCACTGGACCGATATGCGCATGTGGCAACAAATTGTCACCCTTTTCATTGGCGGCATGCTGGTAACTGGCGGAGCCAACACAATTAATCAGATTTTGGAGCGTGAAAGCGACAAATTGATGCAGCGTACCAAATCACGACCAATGCCAGATGGCAGGATGGATAAGGTCGAAGCCTGGATCTTCGCTGGCCTCACAGGTATAGGCGGGGCTTTATTACTCTCCTATTATTTCAACGTTCAGGCTGGAATCTTAAGCTTTATTTCACTCTTACTCTACGCGTTTGTATATACACCCATGAAGAAGGTGCATCCGGTTGCAGTATTGATCGGAGCCATTCCCGGTGCTCTTCCTCCACTAATTGGGTGGGTAGCGGCAACTGGTTCTTTCAGTATTGGTGGTTGGGTATTGTTTCTGCTGCAATTTTTCTGGCAGTTCCCCCACTTCTGGGCAATCGCCTATGTCGCGTTTGATGATTATAACCGTGCCGGGATTAGGATGTTACCCACACGTGAAAAGGAAACCAGGTTTACGGGCCTGCAATGCATGTTCTATAGCCTGGTGCTAATTCCTATGGCAGTAGTACCACGTATGATTGGACTTACGGGGAATTATGGCATGTGGCTGTGCTTGCTCTGTGGGATAATGTACTTCGCAGCATCAGTTATGTTTTACCGGCAAAACGATCACAAGTCGGCTCGTCGGGTAATGTTCGCTTCGTTTATTTATTTGCCGGTAATTTTACTTGCATTGATATGCGATAAAATTTAGTTTTTACTTGAAGAAAGGATAGTTATGGAAAAAACTGTGCAGGGCATCGCGCCACAAAGAAAAAAAATACATCCGCATAAATTCGCATTGTGGATAGCCATGGGTAGCATCAGTATGATGTTCGCCGGGCTAACAAGCGGTTACATTGTTCGCCAGGCTGAAGGGAACTGGCGTTATTTCAAGCTACCACCGGTTTTCTACACATCAACGGCGGTAATATTGATCAGTAGCCTCACTTTTATCCTGGGGTTAAAAGCTTTTAAGGCGCGCCAGATTCCTAAATTCAGGATGCTGACGCTTATTACACTTATTTTGGGCATTGCTTTTGGCGCCCTTCAGTACATGGGCTTCTACCAGCTTTACCATCAGGCGAACCCGGTGCGCTTAAGCGGTAACCCGAGCGAATCATTCTTATTCGTGATCGCAGGGCTGCATCTGGCGCACATTGCGGGTGGAATTGTGGCACTTCTAATCGTTTTTTTGCGATCCTTCCGTACTAAAATTAAGGTCTATAATGCCACTGGATTGGAGATAGTCGGCGGCTATTGGCACTTCGTTGACGCATTATGGTTATATTTATTTGTCTTCTTTCTGGCAAATCAATAAAATAGTTCGCAAATTCGCACCCAAATTCACAACTCGAAATAATATAATAGTCTATGTCAAACGCTACAACAACTACTGCACAAGAGAATTTATGGGGAGGGGGACGCTCGCCATATAACGTGAGCTACGGAAAAATGATGATGTGGTTCTTCCTCTTGTCAGATGCACTTACATTTGGAGCTCTGCTTATCTCATACGGTACCACGCGCTTTTTCAGTACAGTATGGCCTGATGCCAACCAGGTGTTCAAGTCTTTCCCATTTATGGGCGAGCACAATCTGCCTCTTCTTTTTGTGAGTTTGATGACCTTCATCCTCATCATGAGTTCGGTTACTATGGTTCTTGCGGTACATGCAGGTCACTATGGCGACAAGAAGAGTGTTACCAAGTGGCTGTTATGGACCATCATTGGTGGTATTTGCTTCCTTGCCTGTCAGGCTTGGGAATGGACGCACCTCGCAAGTGAGTGTGGTGGCCTGTGGGGTTGCTTTACTGATGTAAACACTCCGGTTCATGAATTCAAACATTTCTTCAATCTTGAGTCAAAAGAGGTTCAGAATGTGTTCAACGTTCAACCACTTGTGGCAATGCAGTCAACTCATAACTTCTTTAACTACTTCTTTACCATCACTGGCTTCCATGGTGGTCACGTTACCAGCGGTGTTATCTTCAATATCCTGATGCTCGTGAATACAGTTAACGGCACTTATGAGCGTCGCGGTCATTATGAAATGGTGGAAAAAATTGGTCTTTACTGGCACTTTGTTGATCTGGTATGGGTATTCGTGTTCACTTGTTTTTACTTACTCTAATCTTACTCATTCACAACCTAAAAAAAATTAGAAAATGTCAGCACACCACAATACCGACAGCAACCTGCATTATTACGAGGGAGACCAATCCAAACTGTATTCCGGAATTATGTCGCACCACGATGACATCAATTCTGCTGAAGCAAAGGGTCAGGTAAAAAAAATATGGAAGATCTTCTGGTTGTTACTGGTGATCACCATAGTAGAAGTTTTTATCGGCATGCAGTTAAGTCACACGATGCCGAAAGCACTTGTAGCTTTTATTTTTCTCGGTCTTACACTTGTAAAAGCTGGCTACATTGTTGCCATCTTCATGCACCTTGGCGATGAGTTCAAAGGATTCATGATTACTGTTCTCATCCCGTTGATTTTATTTTTCTGGTTTATCATTGCGTTTTTGGCAGATGGTGGATTTTGGTTGCACATGAATGACCATTCCCCTGCCCGTTCGCATGTTGCCGCAAAGGTTGCCGAATAATGAGTACAAAACAGTCGAATAAAAAGTTTCTCATAGGAATAGCGGTAGCCTTTTTGCTACCGCTTTCTTTATACCTAATAGTCAGCAAACTGACGAAAGGAAAGATCAAAATGCCCGGCCACTTCATAACTGACCATGTAGATACATTCCGGGATAATGGTTCAATTACACTGGATACCATTTATCACCAAATCAATGAGCTCGAACTCACCAACCAGGTAGGTGAACTTGTATCGCTGAATAAAGGGCTTGCTGGAAAAATGCTTGTTATTGACTTCTTTTTTGCAGATTGCAACTCCAGTTGTCCAAAACTAGCAAAGAGTATGGCCATCTTGCAGAAGGGTTTTAAAAAGGACCCTAAGAAAGAAACTTCGCTGGAAGATGATGTGCAATTTGTTTCAATCACGGTAATGCCAGAGCGTGATTCATTTCCTGTACTTAGAAAGTATGCAGATCGGTACGGTGCTAACTCAGATCATTGGTCGTTTTTAACCGGCGACAAGAAACAAATCTATAACTTTGCACGCAACGAACTTGGAGTAACAACTGGTACCGGCGATGGTGGTGCAGATGATTTCATCCATTCTGAAAAGTTTATACTAATAGATAAAGATAGGTTTCTACGTGGTTATTACAATGGGTTAAACGACAGCGAAGTGAAAAAATGTGCTGACGATATCGTTTTACTATCGATCGAACGAAAACACGTGAAAAAGAAAAGATAAACCTGATCAACGTCTTTACAATGGTTGAAGTTTAGGCACAGGGTTAAAATAAAATAAATAATATACTTTTTACATGCTCACAGCATCTCTTAAAAAAAACGACAAACAGGCTAACGTCATTATCTGGACAGCCTCGATTGCAGTATTTGCCTTAGTTGCAATTACATCAAAATACAAACTGGAACTGAACCTTGGATTTAATATCCATCTCTTTGCCCTCCTTAATGCCATTATTAATTCAACTGTAACCGTTCTCCTTATTGCCGGCCTATTTGCAGCAAAGAGTGGGAAATATATGTTGCATCGCAACATTATGATCACAGCTATTTTGCTCTCATCTGTATTTCTGCTTTCCTACGTTGGCCATCACCTGCTTGCAGGCGAAACAAAGTATGGCGGGCCTCATGATTCAAGGTATTACACCTACCTGTTCATATTAGCAACACATATTCCATTGGCAACCATTATACTCCCATTTGCTTTGTTTACCGCCTACAGGGCACTTTCCGGCGATTATCAAAAACACAAAAAATTATCACGCATCACCTGGCCATTGTGGCTCTATGTGAGTATTACCGGTGTTCTTGTTTACTGGTTCATTTCACCATATTATATACCTCATATTTAATGCCCATTACTTCCACCCTGACCAGTATTTGTTTTTTGCATCCGAAAAATCGGTAATTTTGCTTGTCATGAAAAAAGTCCTCTTTTCGTTATTGCTATTGGTTGCGCTGTCCCCCATTGTTCACGGTCAGGGTTGTTCCGTTTGTACAAAAACAGCTCAGGGCCTCGACAACAAAAGTGCAAACGGCATCAACACCGGTATCATTTACCTTGCCTTCCTTCCGCTCACAATAATGGGAACATTGGGCTACATTTGGTGGAGGTCATCGAGCCGGAACGCATAAACAATTTCAGTTGGAGATACTGGTAAGCCTTGTCAATAAGTCAATATCTTACCATCGACTTTATAATACCCTGGTTCTAGAGGAATTTTAAATATCAATTGCCTGATTGTTACCCCAAGATTATATCTTGCTGATTCGGGTTGGATACTAATGTAAAAAGCTCGAATTTTATTACTACATTAGCAATAAATTCAGGTTTTATGAACAGGCGTATAATTTGTTTCGCACTAATTGGATTAGCCACTGGCATGAGTTCGTGTGCCAGCCATATCCTTAAAGGCGAAGGAAAACGCATAACTATGCCTATTTCCGGTCTTTCTTTTAATTCTATTGATATTGGCGTAACGCTTAAAGCGGTGATAAACGTTGTAGCGGGTGCCGCTACAACCGTAGAGTTAACAGGCTGGGAAAACCACCTCAAGCATCTCAAAACAAAGTCAGAAAATAATAAATTCATTATTGATTCGGATCTTGATCCAGACTTGAGTTTTGGAAAAACCTCTGAGATCGAGTTAAATATCACTGTACCTTCGTTGCAGGCACTTAATCTTGACGATGCCACAGTAGCCGGTATACATGGTAATCTGACAGGTAAAGAATTCAAGCTGGATATCTCCGGGGCGGGTAAGGTGTTAATAGATAGTTTAAATGTCTCCGATTTCTCTACCGTTGTTTCTGGGGCAGGTAATATTGAAATAAATGGAGGTAGCGTTCATACCGCAAATTATCAGGTAAGTGGAGCCGGAAAGATAAAAGCATATCCTTTAAAGAGTTCAGAGACCATTACTTCAATCTCTGGCGCTGCTAAGGCAGAGCTTACTGCACTTGAAAAGCTCACAGTAGACATTAACGGGGCCGGAGTTGTAAAATATAAAGGACACCCAACGGTTACTCAAGAGATCTCAGGTGCCGGAACTATTACCAACGCAAACTAAGAACCTGATAAAACCCTTGCTATGTACCGGAAACATTTGTTACAGCTATTTTTAATATTGCTCCTGAGCTGCGGAACTTGGTCTGCCTTCGCTCAGTCAACCGACCCTTTAGAACATAACTGGCTAAATGAAGAGCAAACAGCTAAAATACAAATTTATAAAGCCACAGATGGGAAATATTATGGTAAGATCGTATGGCTAAAAGTCCCATTGCTGGAAGGCAAACCTAAGGTCGACTTCCGCAACCCCGATAAAGGTCACCAAAACGATCCCCTCATAGGGCTCCTGCTACTTAAAAATTTCAAAAAAGACGGTACCGACACCTATACCGACGGTACTATCTACGACCCAAAGAATGGCAAAACCTACAGTTGCAAGATCACACGGAAGGACAAAAAACTAGATGTCCGCGGCTTCGTAGGCTTCTCTCTTTTTGGGAGGACTACAGTTTGGACATTGGCGGAGTGAGCATCTGTTGCCTAATATTATCTCAGGAAAATTGAATTCAATACTTATTTTTGAAATCATTCAACAATCCAAGTGACGAAAACCTGTAATTTTGTACAAACAATGGCGATATGAGTACTATTCAAGCTATCGACAAAGAAATTGCCAGTAATTTACTTCAAATGAGCCTGATTCAGAAGAAAGCTGTACTTGGAGTAATAAAAGCAATTGTAAGTGAAGACTCTGATGATTTTGACCGGGAGATCAACAGGCGGATAAATGAATACGAGATTGGCTCCGTCACAACGTACTCGTTTGAAGAATCTGCTGATCGAGCGAGACAAGCTTATAGCAAGTCAAAAAACAAATAATGGAATTCAGCTATTATTTGCATCCTGAGGCTGATGAAGATCTAAAGAATGCTTATGCCTGGTAAGAAGATAAGCAAACGGAACTTGGCGAACGCTTTCTGGAAGCCGTATATAAGAGAATTAAACTAATTGTAAGGTCTCCGCAATTTTTTGGAAGCAAAAGAAGAGGCTATAGGGAGGCTTTGGTAGATCGCAAATTCCCACATTCAATAGTGTATAAGTTGTATCCAGACAAGAAGGAAATTTTGATCTGTTCTATCTTTCACTCAAAAAGAAGCACGCGCGGCAAATACAGGAAAGAACCTTAATGACATTTGAGCACTGCATCGCCAACTATACACACCAAAATAAAAAATGAAAAATATCTTCATTGCTCTTTTCTTGTTCCAAAGCTTCGATGTGTTTAGCCAAAATAAATGCTTACGATTTTGCGTATCGATACTTGATTCCAATGGCCAACATTCAAACAATGCAACATTTCATCAAAGTGATTTGGGTATTGTCTGGCTAAAATTATCAATGTTTAATTGTGGATTATTAGATTTTAGCTATCAACAAAATGGAATTATTTTTAATAATTTGAACAGTATCGATAAGGAGTTCGACAGGATGTATGAAAGCCCTCTTTTTATGAGATTATATAAAAAGGTGAACCAAACCTACGTCCCATTTTACAACTATGACTTTAGAGCAATTTGTACTCTTTTCGAATCAAATTCGGGGAATACATCGGGGATTTTGATGCCAAGTTTTGAATGCATACAAAAATGTCGAACAACTTATTTTGAGGAATTACCATTTGGGGAATACCAAATTATATTCAGCTATGTAGATGACTATAACCTAAAAGAAATTCGCACTCATAAAATGGATTCTTTGATTGACCTGATGTGTTTCGATGGCCACGGTGACTACTATTCAGGGTACTATATACAATTTGCACAAAAACCAATATGTTTAAACATAATTAAATAACCCATGAGGTATGTCTACTTTTTCACTCTGCTATTCACAAGCAATTTATCAATTGCTCAATACAAATGTTTGAAATTTTGCTTTTATGCTTTTAATAAAAATGGATCCATTGAAGATGAGAACATTCACTTAAAAGATGCAAAAGACATCCGTTTCCAGTTTACATTCTTTAATTGTGGGACAACAAACATCAACATCGACACGCTGCCCAAAATAGGCAACGACTATTCCACAATGGCGATGTTCAATAATTTTGGACGTAGTTCCCTGATCGTCAAAATCTCGGAAGGAAGCAACGGGACTTACTACCCCTTACTAAATACAGAAAAACTAATGAATGTAGATACCGCTCTTGAAAAGGGATTGTCGCATCTAAAATTACTTCGCCCGGGAATGAAAATTGCGACACCGAAAACGGACGGGACCAATTATTTTGAATACTTACCCATTGGAGAATATGAAATATCTTTTGATTTTGTTGATGAAATTAAGCCGATTCCGAACAAACAACCATATGTCAAGCCAAAGGATTCCACATTATTATCAAAATATTTTGATAATGGGAGCAATTTCTCTCCTGGCTTCTACCTACAGACATCAAAAAATAAAATTCGTTTCAAGATAGTAGAATAACCCAATAGCGAATAAACGCTAGCGCGGCTCTCCTTCCCTCCAAAATAATTTCCCCAAAAACAACTTTATCGCACTGGCTGTTGTTATTTTGTATCATGAATAAACTGGTCGCTTTTTTCGTGATAGTGCTGGCCCTTTCCTTTAGGGCAAGGGGGCAGCAAAATGAAGCACCCACCGATTCTGGTAAAATTGGCTTTTACCAGCACGTCCGTATTAGCCTTATTACGTGTGGACCGGGATATGACGAGGTCTATGAAGTGTTTGGGCATACAGCGATCCGAATTATTGACAGTACCCGCAGAACAGACATGGTGTACAACTATGGTACATTCAACGGGTTTGAAAAAGACTTCGAATTGAAGTTCATGCGGGGGAAACTCACCTACTACCTTTCCGTTTACCCTTTCAACGATTTTATGCAGGAATACATCCAGCATAAAAGAAGCGTAACAGAACAAGTTCTGCTGCTAAACGATAGCCAGAAAGTAGCCTATGCTTCCTACCTCGACTGGAACGCAGAACCCGAAAACGCCGAATACAAATACGACTTTTTTTACGATAACTGCTCAACCCGCATCCGCGACCTGTTTCCTGTTACCATCCATAGGAGTTTT
>CANCOG010000015.1 GCA_947379685.1 Flavipsychrobacter stenotrophus
CCTGATGCCATATAAGGTAATTTTACACCGGTAAGGCATACTAGCCGTAAGCCAAAATTTTGATGCTGTAGGTGTCCCACTCCTCTAAAGTTTGGGACGCCTATATTGCAACCAACTAAAAACACCAAAAAACCATAACCAAACATGCATCTAATAAGAAGAAACAGAATATTACGCCAGTCTCCTGCTATAAGTGCAATGGTGGCCGAGACAATCATTAAACCGTCCGATTTTATTGCTCCATTATTTATTGTGGAAGGAACCGGAATAAAGGAAGAAATAAGCTCCATGCAGGGGTACTACCGCATGAGCATCGACCTGACGGTCAATGCAGTTAAGGAATTATGGTCACTGGGAATCAGGAGTGTGTTGCTGTTTATTAAATGTAAGGATGAACTGAAGGACAATAAAGGTACTGAAGCACTTAACCCCGATGGCCTGATGCAAAGAAGCATCAAGGCAATCAAAAATGCGCTCCCCGAAATGGTGATAATGACGGATGTTGCACTCGATCCGTTCTCTACCTATGGCCATGACGGAATTGTAGAAAATAACGAGATAGTTAACGACGCAACGGTTGAAGTACTGGCACAAATGAGCGTAAGCCACGCACAGGCTGGGGCCGACATTATTGCTCCCAGCGATATGATGGACGGACGTATTTTAGCAATACGCGATGCACTGGAGAACAGTGGATTTACTAAGACAGGCATCATGAGTTACAGCGCAAAGTATGCGTCCTGTTTTTATGGGCCATTCCGCGATGCCCTCGATAGTGCACCCGGCTTTGGCGACAAAAAGACCTATCAGATGGACTACAGCAATCGCCGCGAAGCCATAAAAGAAACATTGATGGATGTAGAGGAAGGTGCAGATATAGTCATGGTAAAACCCGCCATGGCCTACCTTGATATTATACGCGAGGTGAAAGATGCCGTTGACGTTCCGGTGAGTGCCTATCATGTAAGTGGCGAATATGCAATGATAAAGGCAGCCGCCAACATGGGCTGGCTCGATGAAAACAAAGCAATAATGGAATCTCTCACGAGCATTAAACGTGCCGGTGCTGATCTGATTGCGACGTATTTCGCAAGTAAGGCTGCAATGCTGATTAATGGATAAAATTCAGGCCTTATTGAAGGAAGCCTGAAGGGCGTCAACATTAAAGTCATTAACCCTTACGGGAGCTTCTCGGCGGCTTTGCTTCTCCGAGACCACTTGGATTGAATAAACTGCGAATCGCGTCTCTGCGCCTTTGCGCGAAACCTTACGTTAACGGCATTGGGTACCACCACTAAATATGAAAGTCTCTTTACAAATCTATTGACATTAGAAAGCTAAATTGCAGCTTCAATTATTCATTCCAGTTACATGAACAATACAACAAAAAGTACTGAATTATTCAACCGCGCTCAGGAAAGCATTCCTGGTGGGGTCAATTCGCCGGTTCGCGCTTTTAAAAGCGTAGGCGGGACACCGGTATTCATGAAAAAGGGCAAGGGCGCATATATGTATGATGCTGATGGCAACCAGTATATCGACTATATCAATTCATGGGGGCCAATGATTTTGGGCCACGCATTTGGACCTGTTGTAGAGGCTATCCGCGAAAAAGCACTTGACTCTACTTCTTTCGGCGCGCCTACTGAGTTGGAAATTGAAATGGCAGAACTCATTAAAAGTATGGCTCCCAATGTGGATTTTGTGCGTATGGTGAGCAGTGGTACCGAAGCTTGCATGAGCGCACTACGGCTGGCGAGAGGATACACAGGCAGAAATAAGTTCATCAAATTCGAGGGCTGTTATCACGGCCACGCCGATGCATTTCTGGTGAAAGCAGGCAGTGGGGTCGCAACATTCAACATTCAAACAATCCCGGGTATAACCGCCGGGGTATCAATGGATACGCTCACTTCCCCTTATAACGATATTGAGGCCGTTTATCAGCTGGCTGAATTGCATAAGGGTGAAATTGCGGCTATCATTATTGAACCAGTTGCAGGAAACATGGGGTGTATTCCTCCCCTGCCCGGCTATATAGAGGCACTCCGCACCCTATGCGACGAAGAAGGAATTGTATTAATTTTCGATGAAGTAATGACTGGCTTCCGCCTTGCGGCCGGTGGTGCACAGGAAAGATTAGGTATTAATGCTGACCTTGTTACCTATGGGAAGGTAATTGGCGGCGGTATGCCTGTTGGGGCATTTGGCGGCAAGAGGGAAATCATGCAGCACATAGCCCCGTTGGGCAACGTCTACCAGGCCGGTACGCTGAGTGGCAACCCAATCGCCATGATAGCAGGTTACACCATGCTAAAGACGCTCAAAGACACCCCCGGCATTTACAAGGAACTTGAAGAAAAAACCGCATACCTGCATAAGGGACTTGACGAAGTGCTCAGACAAAGCAATACTCCGTATGTAATTAACAGGCTGGGGTCCATGATCAGCGTGCACTTCAGTGAAAAACCGGTAAACAACTTCACCGATGCAGCTGCTGCAAACAATACCCTTTTTAATCAGTTCTTCCATCATATGCTGAGCAATGGCTGCTACTTACCGCCTTCTGCATACGAAACCTGGTTCATCAGCACTGCGATCACAGTTGCTGACATTGACAGAACTGTGGAAGTTGCAGGTGAGTTTTTTAAGAATAGGTAATGTCGTGAATCAGATCAACGAACTTATGTTTCGTCAAATAGCCGCCAATTCGGGAAGGAAAAGCCTCTTTGAATTGGCGGCTTAAGTTATATAAACACTCTCACCTCACCGACCACCCAATTGATGTCTGCAGTTTGCATATTTATTCGGCAAATACATGACCGCGGTCACTTTTGTTTAAATAAAAACACATAATTTTACACAAAACTACTGGGAGCATATAGGGTTATATGATGGAAAAAGTGGCTGAAATTCAGGATTTTGATGTGATCATCATTGGGGCTGGCCCCGGAGGTTGCAGCAGTGCGCTCGCATTGAAGGGTCTTGGCCTGAAAGTTGCCTTAATAGATAAAAGCGAATTCCCCAGAGATAAGGTTTGCGGCGAGCTCATGCATAGAAAAGCCGTTGAAACACTGAATTCCATTATACCGGAGTTTGAACAGGAATTCAAGAAATTCCCAAAAACGCTGGTACTGAAACACACCAATGTACATTTTAAGGGAAAGGTACTTGCCTTCGATTGGCAGAATGAATCCTACACATGCCCCAGACTGTACCTCGATAATTTCCTGCTGGAAACGGTTAGACAGCAAACCAGCACAGCCATATTTACGGGACATCAACCCAATCAGATTACGCGCGATGAACAAGGGATTACCGTATCAATAAAGAATTCGAACAAAGTATTTAAGGGTAAGGTGCTGATTGGTGCCGACGGAGCACATTCGATTGTAGCTAAACAATTTGCAGACAAAACCCTCGACCGAAAGCACTACCTGGGCGCGGTAAGGGCATACTATACAAATATCACTGACCTCAAGCCAGACACATCAGAAGTCTTCTTCAACACTAAGTTTCAACTCAATTATGTTTGGGTATTCCCGGTGGAAGGCAATAAAGCCAATGTTGGCTTCGGAATGCTATCCAGCGATATTTCCGAGAAAAAGATAAACCTCAAAGAGACATTTTACGAATACTTTAAACATTCTCCTGAGCTGGCTGAAAGATTCAAAAATGCAGAACCGGTGAGTACATTAGAAGGTTTTGGAGTACCATTGGGTTCAAGCATTGGAACTACATCTGGTGACAGATTCATGCTGATAGGAGATGCAGCGTCATTGTCGAACCCTTTGTCGGGTACAGGTATTGGCAACGCTGTATTAAGTGGTAAGTTGGCAGCAGAACAGATCATTAAATGTTTCGAGGCAAATGATTTCTCAGCCAATTTCATGAAACAGTATGACCTCGTACTCAAAAAGGCCATAGTTGACAATCTTATGTCGAGCTACCGCACCCAGCGCTTGCTCGGTAAAATGCCCTTTATGCTCGATGTAGTTTTTGGGCTTGGCCGGTTCGAAAAAATCAAGAAGTATATTCAAAGCATGGTATAAAAACCCGTGCAAATTTTCTGATCTTCTCCCACCCCAACTTCCTGTTGTTTTCTCCCGCGAACACCACACTGGTTCCGGTCGGTAAATACATATGCCAACTGAAAGAATCGGCCATTTTTCCTATTACGAAAACGGACCGCCCAAAACAGGACGGTCCGCATCAAAAACATTATTCAAAAATTACTAGTCAGCCTTTATGAACTTATCTGCTTTCAGCAACTCGTTCTGCTGGCTATAGATCATGATCATGTACATGCCGTTTGCAAGGTTACTCACATCTACATTAGTTGCGTCATTAGACCTTATGATCACTTTACCATCTGCAGCCATAATGGACACATTTACCCTAACCGGTGCTTCAATAGTGATCACAGAAGTTGCCGGATTAGGGAACAACCTGATATCGTCAACACTTACAGTTGTAATTCCTGTGGTTCCAGAAACAACAAACTCAGCAGAAGTTACTGAACAACCATTACCATCTGTAACTACAACTGTGAAGTTTCCTGTAGTGGTGATCACATAAACACTGTTGGTAGCTCCAGGAATCATTGTACCATTACGGTACCACTGATAGCTGGCAAATGAACCCGTGTACAATGTGTTGCCCGCACCATGAGATATTACAGGATTTGGAGGAGCCAACACTGTAACACTGGAAACAACAGCCGTACAACCACCGTTGCTCAACCTTACGCTATAAGTACCTTGTGAACTTGCCGTGTAAGTTGAATTGGTAGCACCCGTTACAGCAGAACCACCGTTCAGCCATTGGAAGCCAGTCGCACTAGTAGCAACAGAAAGATTTACAGGAATACCATTACACAATGTAACACTTCCTGAAGAGGGTGATAAAGTACCGGTAGGCAGGTCATTAACTGCAACGCTTGCGGTAGCTATACCCGGGCAACCGAAGCTGCTGGTAATTGTATAAGTAATTGTCGCAGTTCCTACAGATACTCCCGCTACCGAACCAGAGCCTGAAACAGCTGCAATTGATGGGTTGCTTGAAGTCCAGGTACCACCTGAGGTTGCATCAGACAATGTGATAGACTGGCCAATACAAACACCTGTTGGCCCGCTGATTGCTGCTACCGATGGTAATGTTTGAACATTAACCGCCATGCTTGCAGAAGCAGGACAGCCTGCAGCACTGTGGACCGTATATGAAATATTAACCGTACCAGCAGCTACACCTGTAACATCTCCGGTAGTAGTATCAACTGTTGCAATAGCAGAGTTACTGCTGCTCCATGTGCCGCCCGTTGTAGATTCAGTCATTGAAATCACATTACCGATACATACGTTAGATGGACCGCCAACTGCAGCAACTGAAGGCAGAGCGTTCACGGTTACTGTCGTTGTTGCGCTGGCCGTGCAACCAAGTGCGCCGACAACTGTATAAGAAATTGTTGTTGTTCCCGCAGAAACACTGGTTACTACACCCGAAGAATTGATCGTAGCTACAGAACCGGTACTGCTGGTCCAGGTTCCACTTGAAGTAGCATCGGCAAGTACAGTTGTATATCCAAGGCAAACAGATGTTGCACCTGTAATTGCAGTAACTGATGGACCTGCGTTTACTGTCAAATTATAAGAAGCCGAAGCAGGACAGCCAAATGCATTGGTTACAGTATAAGAAATTACCACAGCGCCACCAGTTACACCGGTCACAACGCCAGTTGAAGCAACTACAGTAGCCAGAGTTACATTACTGCTGCTCCAAGACCCGCTCGATGTTGCGTCAGTCAATGTGATTGTTGATGCCGGACAAACTGAAGTAGGACCTCCAATTGAAGCTACTGTTGGCAATGAGTGAACTGTCTCTGAAATAGATACAGTGGTAGAACAACTGAAACTGTTGGTTACAGTATAAGAAATATCTGCTGTACCAAGCGCCACTCCTGTTACAGTGCCTGAAGCATCAACCGTTGCTATGGACATATTGCTGGTAGTCCATGTTCCACCGGTAGTACTGTTGGTCAATATGTTTGTAAGGCCCAGACAAGCATTTACAGTTCCGGAGATTGGCGATAATACAGGAGATGGATTAACAGTGTCCAGGTAAATTTCACGGGTAGAACAACCAAGACCATCTGTAATTGTATATACAATTGTATCTACACCTGCTCCAACACCATGAACAACCCCACTTGCATCAACTGTTGAAACAGCCATATCACTGCTGCTCCAAACACCACCGGCTGATGGTTCAGAAAGTGCTGCGGTAGCATTTTCGCACACTTGTGAAGGACCAGAAATTGCTCCAACAAAAGGAGATAGACTAACAGTCTCTGCAGCAGTTGCCATGGTTGAACAACCCATGCTCGTGTAAACTACATATGATAAAGTAACCGAACCAGCAGTTACGCCTGTAGCCATACCTGTTGATGGGTCAATAGTTGCTATTGCGGAATTGCTGCTGCTCCAGGTACCACCGGTTGCCGCATCAGTAAACGCAACAATTGATGACGTACAAATATTTGATGGTCCACCAATAGTACCGGAAGAAGGAATAGCACTTACGGTATCTGCAATTACAGAAGAGGTACTGCAACCATATGCATTAAGTATAGTATAAGAAATGGTAGTAGTACCGATTGAAGAACCAGTAACATCACCTGTAGATGGATCAACAGTAGCAACTGAAGGGTTAGCACTGCTCCATGAACCACCTGTTGAAACTTCAGAAAGCGAAGTAGTACTTCCAAGACACAAACTGGTAGCTCCGGTTACTGGTCCAACAGCTGGTGAAGGATTCACTGTTACATCTGCAGTAACTGAGCTGCTGCAACCGAATGAATTATCAACCGTATAAGAAATAGTAGTCGTTCCGGCAGCTACTGAAGTAACCAAACCGCTCGCATCAACCGTTGCAGCTGCAGTGTTGCTGCTGCTCCACGTTCCGCCAGAGGTTGTATCGATAAACGAAACTGACTGTCCTGCGCAAAGTGTCGTGGTTGAAACAACAAGTGTACCCGGATCAGCAGAAGGGTTTACATTTTCGTCAATTGTAACGAAAGTGCTGCAACCATAGATGTTAGTAACTGTATAAGTGATGGTAGCCACACCTGCCGCAACACCAGTAACAATTCCGGTAGAAGAAGTAACAGTTGCGATAGAGGCATCGCTGCTTGTCCAAACGCCACCAAAAGTACTGTTGCTCAACGTGTTTGGTACACCGGAACAAATAGTGGTCGCGCCAGTAATGGTACTCAATATTGGAGCAGGATTAACTGTAATGTCGGCAGTTGCCGCTACTGTACCACAGCTATTGGAAACCGTATAAGAAATAGTTGCCGAACCACCTGAAACGCCGGTTACCACACCAGTTGCATCTACTGTAGCTACTGACATATCGCTGCTACTCCATGTTCCACCAGTCGCACCGTCTGTAAATGAGATCGTAGCTCCTGAACAAACGTTCGTTGTGGTTCCACTTAAGCTACCAGCATCAGGTGCAGGGGTAACCGTATCAGCAGAAGTAACCGTAGTTGTACAGCTAAAGATATTTGTAGCCGAATAAGTTACAGTAGTAAACCCTGGAGTTACCGCAGTAAACGTTCCGGTAGAAGCATCGATTGTGCCTACACTAGGATCGCTGCTCGTCCATGTGCCACCGAAATAGGTGTCACTCATAGTTGCAGTCGTAGCCTGACATATTGTTGTTGGACCTGAGATAGCACTCAGTACTGGTGCTGGCAACACGTCAAATGTAATCGATGTTGCTGCTGTACCACAGGCATTTGTAACAGTATATGTTATAAGCGTGCTACCAGTTGAAACACCGGTAATTAAGCCTGAAGCGTCAATGGTAGCCACACTAGGGTCAAGGCTTATCCAGAGACCGCCAGTAGCTGCATCAGTAGCTGTCAATGTAGCACCTGGGCAAAGACTGGTAGTAGCAACGGAAATAGAACCTGCATCAGGTATTGGATTCACTGTCATTGCTACAGAAGATGTAGCCGAACCACAGGTATTGGTGATTGAATAAGAGATATCAACATTACCGGCACCAACGGCAAATACCTTACCCATCGCATTAACCGTTGCAATTGCCAGGTCGCTACTGCTCCATAAGCCGCCTGCTGAAGTATCAGTAAGCAACAAAGAATCGCCGGGACAAATTGAAGTAGCTCCGCCAATCGTTCCGCCAGAAGCCGGAACGTCACTTATCGTAATTGGTAACCTCGCACTAACTGTACCGCAACCATTGGTACGGGAATAAGAAACAGTAACGCCACCAACAGAAACAGGAGTAACAACACCTGCTCCACTCACAGTTGCAATTGCCGCGCTGCTTGTACTCCAGGTTCCTGAACCGCCACCTGCAGTATCCGTATAAGTTGACGGGAAGCCCATGCAAAGAATGGCATTACCAGTAATTGTACCAACTGCCGGTAATGGATTAACAGTAAGCGATAATGTTGCGTAGGCTGAACCACATGCATTTGTATAAGTATAAGATATAGTTGCTGCTCCACCGTTAACCCCAGTAACAACGCCTGCTGTGCTTACTCTGCCTATAGATGTATCACTGCTACTCCAAACACCACCAATTGTTGTATCGGATAAAGAGACGGTTGCACCCTGGCAAACAACAGAAAGACCAGTG
The DNA here is from genome assembly GCA_947379685.1 of Flavipsychrobacter stenotrophus. GTDB lineage: Bacteria > Bacteroidota > Bacteroidia > Chitinophagales > Chitinophagaceae > Flavipsychrobacter > Flavipsychrobacter stenotropha_B. The sequence goes on from CANCOG010000015.1 coordinate 8,668, forward strand.
ATCGTTCCTGCATTCGGCATAACCGACACATTAGCCGAAACCGTAACATTGGTAGAGCCACATACATTCGTAATGAAATAATAAATATTGGTTGTTCCAGTTGCTACTCCTGTTACAACACCTGTTGACGGATTTACTGTTGCAACTGTTGTACTACCTACAGCCCAAACACCGCCAGAAACAGTATCGCTGAAAGTAGCTGGAGAACCTAAGCAAACTGTTGATGGTCCTACGATGGTACCAGCACTTGGGAAGTTGCTTACAGTTACTGCATGTGTTGCAACATCGGTGCCACAACTATTAGTAACTGAATAAGAAATGATGGCAGAACCAGCGGATAACCCGTTTACAGTGCCTGTAGATGAAACCGAAGCTACAGCGGCATTGCTGCTCGACCATGAACCACCTGAAATTGTAGAAGATAATGTCGATGAATGTCCGTTACAAATAGCTGTAGCACCTGAAAGTGCACCAGCATTAGGCAAAGGATTTACTGAGAACGAGAAACCAGTTGTTGCAGTACCACATGCATTTGTAACAGAGTAGAAAATACTGGTACCACCCGCTGAAACGCCTGTGACATCACCTGTTGAACTTATGGTTGCAACGGAAGGAGTACTGCTACCCCATGTTCCTCCCGAAATTCCATCGGCAAGTGTTGTTGAAGAACCGACACATACAAAAGGTGCACCCGAAATGACTCCAGGAGAAGGCGAAGTGATGATGGTCATTGCAGCGGTTGCTGCAGCGGTTCCACATGCGCTGGAAACTGAATATGAAATAACCGCACTGCCAGGGGTTATAGCTGTAACCATACCACTTGAATTGACAGTTGCAACGGAAGTATTGCTACTGCTCCAGGTACCACCCGAAGTGGCATCAACCAGAGTAGTGGTAGTTCCTGCGCAAAGAGTTGTAGTTCCGGTAATAAAGCCTGCAGTTGGGGCCGTGGTAACGGTAACCGCCATGAATGTATTGGCAGAGCCGCAAGAATTAGAAACTATATATGAGATGTTTGCAGAACCAACGGTCACACCGGTTACATTTCCGGAACCGTCAACCGTTGCAACGCCTGAATTGCTGCTGCTCCAGGTGCCACCTGCAACGCCATCAGCCAGAACATTGGTGAAGCCTGTACAAATGAGTGAAGAACCTGTAATAGTTCCTGCGGAAGGTGTTGTTACAACCGTAAACGCAAGCCCAACAGCGGTAGTGCCACATCCGTTAGTAAGTGAATAAGAAATATTTGTACTACCTACACTTACCGGAGTTACAGTACCACCTGCTGAAATAGTTGCAACACCAGTGTTGCTGCTAGACCATGTACCGAGCGGAGTGGATTCCGTAAGGGTTAAAGGTGAACCAACACAAGTAGAAGAAGATCCTGTAATTGGCGCAACAACTGGTAACGGATTAACTGGTACACTAACTGACATTGCAGCTGTTCCGCAGCTATTGGTTACTGTATAAGAAACAACTGTAGTACCGACAGATACACCTGTAACTACACCGCTCCCACTAACGGTGGCAACACCAGGGAGAGTACTACTCCAGGTACCTCCACTCGTTGCATCTGCAAGAGTGGTAGTAGCTCCTACGCAAACAAAAAGTGTTCCCGTAATAACGGCAACAGAAGGCAGTGCAGTAATATTAACAGTCGCCACCATATTGTTCACGCCGCACACGTTTGTAACTGAATAGGTAATCCGTGCAGATCCGCCAGATACGCCGGTAACAACTCCACCAGCATCTACTGTAGCAATGGTATTGTCGCTTGAACTCCAGGTTCCTCCTGCAGTAGTGTCAGCAAGTGTTGATGTTGTACCCTGACAGAAATTCAATCCGCCAGTGATAGCACCAACTAGCGGACCAGACGCCAATACTAATGCAACCGAAGGAGTTATGTCACTAAGACCCGAAGCTGTGCAGGTAACCCCACACCTATAGTAAACTGTTGACGTGACATTGGGAGAGAATGTAGCGTTAGTAGCGCCCGAAACAGATGAAAAACTAATGTTATCTGTAGAGGATTCCCATCGATATGTAAGACCAGTTGCAACTGTTGAACCAGCAAGCGATAATGTTGTTGAATATGCACTACAGCCAGTAGATACTGTGGCGTTGACAGTTCCGGCTGTTGGGGTACCTGAACAAACAGGAGGAATGATATTCACCATGTAATCTCTGGCCTCACCGTAGCTATAACCACCGGTGCAGGGATCAAGAGTAGGGAACGTAAATCCATCAATATCCCCCCAATCTGAAACGATACGCATTCTGTGCATGCCGACGGCTGCGCCTGCAGGAATAATAATAGTATAGGTACCGGCCGTTGACGTGTAGCCATTTGCACCGCCTACGCTTTCTGAGGCATCGAATGTACCATCATCACCAAAGTCGATCCAGGCTTGTGTATTGACATTATATATACCACTGCACAAAATAGTCGCAATGTAAGAACTCGATTGTTTAAGGGTGACGGACATGTTAGTATTTTCTTCATAGCCGGCACCATTGCATACCGTCAGGTCATTGATCATTGTACCCGACACTCCGACAACAGTGTACTGAGAGATATTCACGCCATAGAAACTGCAGGCCAGAGCAGCTTGTGAATAAGACGGTGTGCAGTAACAATAAGAAAAATGATAAACCCGCAAACCTCTGGTAACTGCCGACAACCCACTGGGCGTGCAAGTAACCGTACAACGGTAGTAAGATGTAGCCGATGGTGTAAATGTATAAGGATAATAAGTAGCACCAGATATCGGTGTCCAGCTGATACTGTCAGGTGAAGATTCCCACTGGTAAGTCAAAGATGAGGCAGACGTAGAGCCAATCAGATCTAACGTAAGTGTATTTGAAAGACATGTAGAATAAGGTGCAGAAACTGTAGCAGTAGCGGGTGTTCCTGAGCAGGCAGGTAAAGGCAAGATGTTTACAGAGTAATCACGCGCTTCACCATAATCGTAGGCTCCGCCGGCACAAGGGTCAAGTGATGGGTACCTGAAGCCGTCATTGTCATAAATTGTTACAACCCTCATTCTGTGTGTGCCAAGTGTGCCCGCGATAGGCATAGTAATTGTAAATACACCTGACCCAGCATATGTATTAAGACCACCCACAATGTCAGTGATACCAAAAACACCGTCATTGCCAAAATCGATCCAAACCTGAACGTCCATTGCATTTGTACTTGCGGGTTCGCCAATCGTGACTGTATATGTGCCGTTCAGCATCAGGTTGACAGACATTGATTCATTGTCCTGATAACCGGTTCCATCGCAACTGTTCAGGTCATTTAGCGTAGACCCGGCCTCACCTGCAACGGTGAATTGAGAAATAGTCATAAAATTCGTTGTACAAGAACTGAGCGCCGCAGAATAAGATGGAGTACAATAGCAATATGGGAAGTAAAGGACCTTTACGCCCGGTGTTACGCTAAATGCGCCGCCAGCAGTACATGTAATTTTACACCTATAGTACGTAGTAAATCCCTCGGTGGTCATGTAAGGCACGGATGTTGCACCGGCAATATCCCCCCAAGCAGTGCTATCAAGCGAAAACTGCCACTGATATACGAGACCACCTGAAACCGACGAACCGGAAAGGCCGAGGTTGAACGAACCTGTGATACAAGTAGAATATGGTGCAGTAACTACACCTGCCGTAGGCGTACCAGAACACGGAGGCAACGGAAGTATGTTAACTGAATAATCGCGTGTTTCACCATAACTATAACCACTGGTGCAAGGGTCCATTGTCGGATAGTTAAATCCGGAACCAGAATACTCCGACACCACACGCATGCGGTGAACGCCGCTTGGTGCTGAAATAGGGATAACAATAGACATTGGTCCGTAGGTTGAGGTGAAATTGTTTACACCACCAACAGAATCAGTGGCCGAAAAAATCCCGTCATCATTAAAATCGATCCACACTTGTGCATTAAGTGTGGTTGACCCCGAACAAGAAATGGTATCAAGATATGTTACACTAGTGTAAAACGCACAACTCAGTGCCGTTTGGTCTATGTAGCCAGTTCCGGTACAAGTAGCCCCGTCAAGAATTGACGTTCCCAACTCACCGTGTACCCGGAAGCTATTCATAGTAATCCCAAAACCACATGCTTCTGCAGCATGAATATATTGTGGAGAGCAGTAGCATAAGGGTGAAAAATTCACAAGAACACTTGATGAGGCGCTTGAGGTTGCGGTTGTAGGACAGGTAACGATGCACTGGTAATATAGCGCAGACCCTTCAGCTAAGGTAAAAGGAATAGTCGTCGCTCCCCCAATATCTGACCACGTAGCATTGTCTGCTGATGCCTGCCATTGGTAAGTAAGGTCACCTGAGAGTGCTACCGTAGAATTAGTAAGATCAAGTGCAAATGTAGTAGAGGCGCAGGCAAGGTTCATTGAGGAAATAGCATTTCCACCACTTGGGGTACTGTTACAAGGCGGTGTGATATATCTCACCCTTGAATTACCACCATCTGCAATATAGAGAATGCCCGCACCGTCCATGAACAAACCCGCTGGATTGTTAAACTGAGCGACAGTAGGTGAAAGCCCGTCACCAGCAAAACCGGAAAAAGTACCACCAATAAGAGAAATTGTACCTGAAGTATTCACCATCCTGATTCGTGAATTACCCTGATCGGTGATATACAAGTTGCCAGAACCATCTGTACAGACAGAAATAGGACTAGAAAGTGTGGCTGAAACCGCAGAAGACCCGTCGCCAGTTGAGCCGGCTCCGCCGGTACCAGCATACGTATTGATCGTTCCAGATGGATCAACAACCCTGATCTTGTTGTTGGATGGTAATGCTATATAAATATTTCCTGAAGGGTCAGCCGCAACTCCTGAAGGAGGACGAATGGTTGCAATTGAAGCTGCACCACCATCTCCGCCAATTCCTGATGTTCCAGTTCCTGCAAATGTGGTAATAATACCCGTAATATCAACTTTACGTACTCTGTTATTGCCACGGTCGGCAATATACATGTTGCCGGAAAGGTCAAAACAGATACCCATTGGGTTATTCAATGAAGCCAGTGATGCTGGTCCACCATCACCAAGCAAGACGCCACCACCCACAACTGTAGAAATGACACCGGAGGTGTTTACCATCCTTACCCTGTTATTTGATAACTCGCTGATGTACACATTGCCCGACCCATCAATAGCTAACCCAGCCGGAACATTCAGCTGCGCTGCAGTTGCATCAGCACCGTCACCGCTCAAACCAGCTGTACCAGTTCCTGCGAACGTAGAAATAATACCGGAAGCATCAACCTTTCGTACCACGCTGTTCGTTGCATCTGCTATGTAAATGTTTCCCGAGCCATCCATAACTACAGAGGTTGGCGTACCAATAGCAGCAAGGGTTGCAGCGCTGCCGTCACCGGCGTAGGCTGTAGATGTGATACCAGCAAAGGTTTTAATTCTTTGGGCACGTAACGATGGTGAATAAGTGAGCACCGTAAAAACAACCAATAGGGAGGTTAAGAATTTCATTGTTTTTTCCATGATAGTATGTACTAAAGTTAAATGAGTTAACAAGTTAAACAAGCCAAAATAGCATCGCCGTCTTACCGCAATTTTCTTTTTTACATTTAAAAAAAAGAAAATAAAACAGATAAAACTGGCAGAAGTTACTTTGACGACCTAATTTATTTTTTTATTACCGCATCAAATATAAATCATAACCCGAAGATTTACCTTATAATTAACGAATATATTTTCCCACAAGGGCAATAAATTTATTCGCTGCTTAAAATAGTCTACCCAGCAGATATGTTGATTTTGCTTAAAAATAATTCTTTATGTTCAAAAATCATATAGCTGTGGGGCAAAAATGACCTTTTTTTTAACGGAACGACATACTTGCCGGCCTTTGCTAAAGCTATGCTATGCCGAACTTTTGTTAATTTGAGGTGGCAGACCGCGGAGAGAAGATAAATAAATGACTTGACGGTAACCGGCAATATTAATGTTCCAATTGATTAGGGCGAAACTCATGAAAATATTTAACTACATATTGTATATAATACATTCAGCATTTAGACTAATGAGTTTTGATAAATCTGACGCCTTAGTCCTTTATTACACACGTAATTATTTTAGCTTTGTATTTGCGAGTTCTGTGGCTTTAATTTTTACAAATACTATTTTAAGAATTGACCCGTACAGAAACTGGCTTTTTACTGAGTTGTCGCCATCAATTCTTTGTATTTTGGGGGTAATACAGTTCATTTTAACATTTTACACTATATTTATCGCTATAAAAAAATATCATACAAACGACAAAATAAAACAGGTAAGTGATAGTTATTATGGAACATTAAGCCCAACGTTCGCAACTATAATTTACCTACTATTTTTTATTGTTCATTTGTTCTTATCTATCAACTTATTATTCCCCTTGATTGGTCTATTTGTAAACAAAAAAATCACTATAAAATTCTAGTTTTTATGGCGGATAATAGCGAGATAAGAAAAAGACTTAAAACAAGGGCAATTAATGTCATACAATCTATTTTGATTTCTTATGTAGTTGTGTTTGGGATAATAATGGTTTTTGTAGTTGAGCCTAGAATATCTCACACCAGCACAAAAAGAATTCAAATATTTTTTTATATATTTACAATAATCTCTTACCTGTTTATAAGTAAAAAAATATATCCTGTTATATTTAATAGAATAGACGAGAGGTATCCAGATGATTAAAGTTTATGACTCTCTGTTCTGTCTAGTCTGCTATAACCATTAAAATATTTGGTAAAGATAAAAAATACAATTGTTCGCCGGTATCCCCGACTCCGGCGGGTATGGGATTCGGCATTCAGCCCCTGTGGCTTGGCTCAACAATTCAGCTTACCCAACTCGTTGTTCCGGAGGCAGAATTACATTCAAAATCCAATCTACGCCATTCACCCCACTTGCGAAATGTTGTTGTTTCTGTGCAAACTTTGAACAATAGGTTCCGTGCATAGAGCACAGGAAACTATGAGTTGGCTTGCCCAACTGGCAACACTGAATCCTGCGAAGGGCAAATACTCGGCCTGGACGACAGCTGCATTTTGGTTGGGGTTTGTGTGTCGGCAACTAAAAATAGCCAGATGCAAAAAGAACCGCCCAATACGGACGGTTCTTTTTAGCAATACTAATTATGCAAATATAACTTTATTCTTCTTCACCGGCTGGTCCTTGCTTCTGACTCAGCAATTCCTTGATCTTTGGTTCAAGGGCCTGCATTTTCTGAGCAATTGACTTAGCATAGGTTGAATCTCCTGATATGTAGGCAATTTGTGCAAGCGACTGCATTACCTGGAATTGCTGCTTAACATCAAATCCCATTGCATCTTTCGAATCACCCAAAGAGCCAACCCAGTTCAGATCGTCTTCGGAGTTGCGAATTATCTTCTTGGTCAACGCCTGTCCCTTATCTACTGCACCTGCCTGGTAATACGCTGCTGCAATGAAGTAAGCAGTATAGTCGTAGTAGTAAGAGTGCTCAGTGATACCCTGCATTACTTTGTCCAGCAACTTTATTGCCTTGTCTTTCTTGCCTTCTGCTGAGAGCATATTGGCAATAGAAGATGCATCCATACGCAGCGTAACAAATTCGTGACGGTTTGGCTCATCGAAGTAAACGTCGTTGCGTTCGCCACCACCCCACTTATAGTTCATGAACAGATCGTAGCTTTTTTCGCTATTGATAGTACCCAGAATCTGTTGCCTGATCTTCACAGAATCAACATATTTGTATGGCATCAGGCGATAAACAGTACCTTCCAACCTGAGGAAGTCACCTGTTCCACCATAGTCTCCCTGACGTAAGCCTGCATCAAAGTACAGTGGGCGTTTCCAGCCATCCCTTGCTACCGCAGCTATAATGTTAAGGATCGCCAGGTCACTCTTGTAAGCTGTCTCTTTAGGATAACCAAACTTCATTTCACTGATGATGTGTGAGGTATCGGCAGCAGTAGCCAAACCACGGGCAACCAATTCTTCCTTATTCGGTGTTGGAACGAAGAAGTTTCTGGTTGGCATATAGTTCATTTCGCCACCGCGCTGCAAATGCACCTTAGAATTAGGGTCATCACTGTTCATGAAATTACAGATATCAATAAGACTGATATACTGATTCTTAGGAACCGGAACAGCCGGGTTATCATAGTACTGCATGAAGTTCTGACGATCGCCCATATATTGGTCTTTCTTCCACATCATCGGAACAGCATCAGCGTCATTGATCCTGTAATTGAGCTGATCTACGTACCAGTCAATACCCAGCAAGCTCGTATTGATAATACGCACGTCCTTCCTGAAACCTTCAATTTCCTGAATATACCACAATGGATAGGTCTGGTTATCGCCGAAGGTAAACAGAACAGCATTTGGCGCACAGGCAGAAAGTGTGTTAAAAGCGACGTCGCGGGCCAATGTCTTATGAGAACGATCGTGATCGGCCCACTCCACTTTAGCCATGAATGCAGGAACTGCAACCAGGCAAATAGCGGTTGCCGCATAAATACCTGCACTGCCTTTCACTACTTTCTGAATCCATTCATTGGCCATTAACACACCCAAACCAATCCAGATTGCAAATGTATAGGTACAACCAGCAAATGCGTAGTCACGCTCACGTGGTTGTAATGGATTCATATTCAGGAATATACCAATAGCAATACCAGTGAAGAAAAACAGCGTTAATACCACATAACCATCTTTCTTGTTACGGTTAAACTGGTAAATGAGGCCCATAACGCCCAAGATGAACGGCAACAGGTAGAGTTTGTTGTGTGCATCGTTACGGGTATAACCCTCTCCCATGCTTTCAGTATCACCAAGACCACGTATATTATTGTCAATTAATCCAATACCAGATATCCAGTTACCTCTCTGCGGATCCAGCTGGCCTTCCATATCATTCTGACGGCCTGCGAAGTTCCACATGAAGAAGCGCCACCACATCCAGTTCATCTGGTAACCAAAGAAATACTTCATATTATCACCAGCCGTAGGTTCCTGACCATCAGCCAGGTTGAGCATGCTCTTATAGAAGTTTACGTGGTTACCTTCCTGGTCCCAAACACGTGGGAAGAAGTGTGTCTGATCAGATTCGTACTGAGGAACTTTCTTGGTACCTACTTTCTTATAATAATCTTTGCCGTTCTGCTTTACCTGAGCATATAAATTGCCCGATGTATCTAGTTCGTTATACCTGCTGGTAAAATATGGGCCAAAGAAAATAGGCTGCTGACCGAACTGTTCGCGATTCACATAATCGAGGAAGCTGATCGGGTTATCAGGATTGGTCATATCAATTGGCACATCGGCCCTTGACCTGATGATTGCAGGCAGGTAGCTTGAGTAACCAATAATGATGAATATAGTACATAAGATAGCAGTATGCAGAGGCACATTGCCTTTTTTCTTTGCAAATGTCAAAGAGAATATAAGCAGACCAATAAGGATCAACAAGAATACGATAGCACCAACATCAAATGGCAAACCAAAACCGTTGGTGAAAATGATATCGAACTTTGAAGCAAGCTTTGGTATATATTGAATAACACCAAACTGGCAGAAAGCCAGAATAGCAACACCAGCTAAGAATGCGAAAAATGTACCTTTCACGGTTGTCTCGTAACGCCTGAAATAGTACACCATTGCAAGCGTTGGAATGGTAAGCAAGTTAAGGAGATGGACACACACAGAAAGACCTATCATAAATGAGATAAGTACTAACCAGCGGTCAGCGTGCTTATTATCGGCCACATCATCCCACTTAAGAACTGCCCAGAATGTGATAGCAGTGAAGAAAGAAGATGTTGCATAAACTTCCGCTTCTACTGCGGAGAACCAAAAAGTATCAGAGAAAGTATAAGCTAAAGCACCAACAAGGCCTGCACCAATTATGAGGGCAGTCTGATTGGAATCTGGTTCACCTTTGCCGACGCCTAATAATCTCTTCGCAAAATGTGTAATTGTCCAGAACAGGAATAAGATCGTAAGCGCACTATTTACAGCAGAAAGTGAGTTAATTGCAAAGGCTGCCGTTGTAGATGGCCCTCCCGTTAATGCATTACCTCCGGAAAATATTGCAAAAAACCTTTGCAAGAGCATAAAAAACGGAGCACCCGGAGAGTGACCCACCTCTAGTTTATAGGCACAGGAAAGAAACTCACCACAGTCCCAAAAGCTCACGGTTGGCTCCATTGTGCTTAAATAGACAAAAAGCGCTATGCCCATGGTTACCCAACCGGTAATGTTATTGACTTTACGATAGTTCATGATATATAATTAGAAAGGAGACAAAAATAGTAAAAGTTAGCAGTTATCAATTTAAGTTAGCCAAATGGCTGAAATATTTTTAAGAATTAGGCACTAAAATAAGGTAGCGGCCCATATATTACCCTGTTATGAAATGTTAAATTCAGCTTGCACTAATATGGTTTTAATGAAATTGGCTCACTTTTTGCGGTTGCGAGGCTTTTAATTTAGGTTTTCAAGAGATTCTATACCAACAAATTTTCAGGATTTACCAATTGCAATGGCTCAATTATTTCCGCCAATTTGACTTGTTGAATGTTCAAAACCTTAGCCTGAATCTTTTCCGCATCACTTTCATAGGAACCTGTTTTGATATACCACATATAATCGAACTCCATAAATTCAGGTAGCAGGGATGGGTTTTCGACCGTCTGTTCGGTAAAAAGGTCGGGTGACTCAACAATGGCCTCAGCTTTTAGCTTATATAACAAATGGCGAAAGTTACTATTTGGCAACTGAAACTGAAAAACTGGCATATGATAGGTTAATTCCTTTTTCTTTGTTGCATTCTTCTTCTTTGTTCCTGCATCTTCAGGTTTGGGCAATAACTCAACTGCCTTCTTACCTTTTGTAGTTTTCCTGGCGGACGTATCTTCGACTACCAATACAGAAGTCATCTCCGGCTCGCAAATAAAATTATACCCGAAATACTTGTTGATCAGCCAGCATAACCTATAAGCGGGCTCGCTACAAACAATACCTATAAGCATAGAGTCTTCATAAAACTCATACTCCATTGCAGTGCCATTCAATTCTACACCCATATCCTAAATTACGGTGGTAAAGATAGCATAACCGAAATAGTGAGAGAAAGAGATTAACCATAATTAACCCAATTAAGCGATGTATTTTGACACTATTAGTGAGATTGGCAATAACCACACAAGAAAGGCCGGTCAATGTTGCCGGCCAAATAATCACTATTAGAATTGTAATTTAATACCCCATCCTCAACATGTCCGCATACTCATTCGGCAGCGGACTTGCCTCCACAGCCAATGCGGCCTGTTCAACGTCGTAGGGAACACGGATAAACTCAACTCGTAGGTAATCATTTTTTGATATTCCAGCTGTTTCGTCAATTTCGAGCATAACATAGCATGCAGCAGGACTCCCATCCTTGGGCTTGCCTACTGAACCTATATTAATAGCGTGATAAAAATGGGAAGTACCATCTGCTTCTTCCACCAACTGTCGATGATAAGGCTTGTGGGTATGTCCGAAACACATGATATCTGCGTTTGCGTCCTTCATAATTCGCAGCATGCTTTTTTCGTCTCTGTCTTCAAACAGGTATTCGTTTATTTTCCTTGGGCTGCCATGTACCAGCAATAAATTAAGGTGATCTTCATTTAACTGAAACTCCAAACGGATGTGGGCAGGAAGGGTACGCAGGTACTTTCTTTCTTCTTCCCCTACAATACTATTGGTGTAGGAGATAGATATTTTCCCCATAGCCTTATCGGTATCGGTTTTGTAGGCGCAACCACATTCGTCAATTCCCCTGCCGATCCCAAAGTCATAGTTACCGGCAATGGTGGGTATGCCTCTGCGACGAATCTCATTTATTACCTCATTGGGCCACACATTATACCCAACCAGGTCGCCGAGGCAATAAATAGCATCGGGCTTCTGCTGGTCCAAATTTGCCAGTACTGCCTGAAGTGCCGGCAGGTTTGCATGTATATCGCTGAATAAAGCAATTTTCATATTACTTGTTGTTTATAAATTTCCAAATGGGTATTGCCACCACTGCCCCTATTATGGGCGCGGTTAAATAAATCCACAAATGTTCGATATGACCGGAAATAAGTGCCGGGGCAACGGATCTAGCCGGGTTCATAGAAGCACCACAAACCGGGCCTGCGAACATTGCTTCCAGCGCAACTACCGACCCAATTGCAAGGCCGGCAAACATGCCCTGTTCCTTACTACCGGTCGCCACATTAATAATGACCAGCATAAGAAAGAAGGTAAGGATGACCTCCATTACAAATGACTGCAGATCGGTTCCGGCAGGCAGCGTTGCGCCCAAAAACTGGTCGGCAGGAAACATCAGCTTCAATGTACCACTCGCAAGCAAGGCCCCAATACATTGACTGAGGATATAAGGAGCAAGGTCCCTTATCGGGAACTTTCCTGCTACTGTAAATGCTATGCTGACCGCCGGGTTAAAATGGGCTCCCGACACCTCACCAAATGTATAGATCAGACTCATGACAATGAGACCAAAGGTGATGGCAATGCCCCCATGGGTTATTGCCCCGCCCGAAAAATGATCGATGACCACTGCTCCGGTTCCTGCAAACACAAGGGCATAGGTGCCTAATAGTTCCGCTAAGTATTTTCTCATATAATTTTAGTTACAGCAATCCGGACCGCAGCAAGCAGCAGGTTTTTGGGCAAATACTGTAACACTGAAGATACCAAGTCCGCTTTCTTTAAATGCTGCTACCTCGTCAGCCGATAAATATGCTGTCAATATATCATCAGGAATTACAATTGCCTTTTCCTTTTGAACCTGTACTTGTTTGAATCCTGCCTCGTTTACGAGTCCAAGATATTCATTTTTTTGAATTGCACCGGAAATACAGCCTGCATACATTTCGGCAGCATGCTTTAGCTTTTCGGGTAACTGCCCAACCAATACCACATCAGAAATGCTGAAATGCCCACCTGGCTTCAATACCCGGAATATTTCTGAAATTACTTTTTGTTTGTCAGGTACCAGGTTAAGTACGCAATTACTTACTACTACATCGGCAACATTTGCCGTAACTGGCATTTTTTCGATGTCTCCAAACCGGAACTCAACATTATTGTAGCCAAGCTTTTCAACATTGGCACGTGCTTTATCTATCATGGCCTCGGTGAAATCAATACCTATTACCCTACCCTTCTCACCGACCAATGCTCTGGCAATAAAACAATCATTGCCCGCTCCGCTGCCCAGGTCTATCACAGTGTTGCCTTCCTTTATTTGGGCAAACTCAGTTGGCAGACCGCAACCCAGGCCCAGGTCGGCATCGGCGTTATAACCTTCGAGGCGCGTGTAGTCATCGCTCATAATATTATACACTTCGGTACTGCAACCGCCCGAGCCACAGCAAGAGCTCATATTGGTGTCTTTATCCTGTAAGGCTATTTCGCTGTATTTCTGCCTTACTAATTCTTTAAGATCCTGTGATGTAGTTTCCATTCTTTTTTGTGTTTTTTAAAGGTTCAAAAATCTAATTAAAATTATCAATTTATTGTAACATTGCAATATTACGTTCATGATTAGCAAAAAAAATCAGCAACAGGAATTTCCGATAGCTGGTAAATCTGCAAAAAAGCTACTGAAATATACTTTATACTGTTCCCACACCGATGGGTTGATGCAATAGCAAACACTCGCCCCCTCCACAGTACCACGTATAAGACCTGCATTTTTTAATTCCTTCAGGTGCTGTGAAATGGTTGGCTGGGCTAACCCAAGTTCTTCTACCAGGTCTCCGCAAATGCATGCATTGGTCAGGGTCAGTTTCCTAAGTATCGCAATCCTCGCCGGGTGTGCAATAGCTTTAGCCATTACCGCCAGTTCGTTATCTTGTTTGGAAAATAGATCAGTTTTCGTAGCTCCCATTGTTCATTATGTTATTGCAATATTACGATGA
>CANCOG010000016.1 GCA_947379685.1 Flavipsychrobacter stenotrophus
CTGCGTACCTGATCGAGACATTCTGCTTCTGTATCAAATTTATAATCTGCAATGCCGCTTACTTCGGTGTGCATTTTTGCACCACCAAGTGCCTGCTGATCGGCATCTTCACCAATGGCAGCCTTTACGAGGTAAGGCCCAGCCAGGAAGATAGAACCATTTCCTTCCACCATCAGTGTTTCATCACTCATGATAGGCAGGTATGCCCCACCAGCAACGCAGCTACCCATTACGGCAGCAATCTGGGAAATACCCATTGCGCTCATTTGGGCATTGTTGCGGAAAATGCGGCCGAAGTGCTCCTTATCGGGGAAAATTTCATCCTGCATAGGCAGGTACACGCCTGCACTGTCAACAATATAAATGATGGGCAAGTAATTCTCCATTGCAATTTCCTGCAAGCGGAGGTTCTTCTTGCCTGTGATCGGAAACCATGCTCCTGCTTTAACGGTGTTGTCGTTGGCGACAATTACGCACTGGCGGCCACAAACATAACCGAGTCCTGCGACCGTGCCGCCAGCCGGGCAGCCACCATGTTCCTGGTACATGTCATAGCCGGTAAACGATCCTATCTCAGTAAATACGCTGCCCTTATCGATGAGGTATTGAATACGTTCGCGGGGAGCCATTTTGCCCTTCTCGCGCGCTTTATCCATGGCCTTTTTGCCACCACCTAGGCTTACTACCGCATGCCTTTGCTTCATCTGGCTGACAGCCAGTTTCATTCCGTCTTCGTTCTTGTTAAATTCAATATCCATTGAGCAAGTACTGTTGTTTTGCGATTTATTTTGAATAGCAGGATCACACCAAATGATGCTGCTCCCACAATATTATGTTACTCATTTTGCCTGCACTTGTCAGGCACTCCTGCGATTAATGGCTTCCAGCATAGCTTCATGTATATGCCCGTTGGTTGCCAGCGTTTCCCGTTCAAAAACATTGTAAGGCGAGCCTTCAAAATTGGTAATAACACCACCCGCTTCCTGCACAATGAGGTAACCGGCCGCTACATCCCACGAACTCAGGTTGTACTCCCAAAAACCATCGAACCGGCCACAGGCAACCCAACAAAGGTCAATTGCTGCTGACCCCAGCCTGCGAATAGGTAAACCTTCCATTATAAACCGTTCGAATACCTTTATTGGGTGTTCTTTCGATTCGGGCCATTTATAAGGAAAACCTGTAACAAGGCAGGCTTGTTTAAAATCTGTTTTGGTTGAAACGCTGATAGGGATACCATTCAAAGTAGCCCCCTCGCCTTTTTCAGCGAAAAAAAGCTCATTCATCATTGGGTTATAAACAGCACCCAACATGAGGTCATCCTTGTATTTAAGTGCTATACTTACGCAGCAAATGGGAATACCATGGGCAAAATTAACCGTACCATCAATCGGATCAATGATCCATTGATAGTCAGACGGTTTCAGCAGTTCACCAACCTCTTCACTGATGATGCTATGATCAGGAAAATTCTCCCTTATTATTTCAATGATGCGATCTTCGGACAGCTTATCGACTTCGGTAACAAGGTTGTTTACCGAGCCTTTATTGTTTATTTTGAAAGTACCATTAAAGTAAAACTGGATGATCTTTCCTGCCTCTGCAGTAGCCCTTAATAACACTTCCTTCATATCAGCCATGTACTATAGTTTTATTTCTTTACCCAAATAATAATCAATGACTTTCATTTTAAAGATAAGGTCATACTTGGCGATAACGAGGTTCGATGCTGCATTAAACTGTGCGTTCTGCGTTACCAGCAGATCGACTGTGCTTGTAAGACCCAAGTCATACCTCTTTTTGGCAAAATCAAGCGCTCTTGCTGCTGCGGCCTCCGCACGTTTGGCAGCATTAAATTTCTGTACTGAATTTACCGCGTTGTTCTCTGCCTTGTACACATTCTGCCTGAGCGTTAGTTCAGCATTATATTCGTTAAGCCGCTGCGATGCCAAATTAATTTTCGACTGCCTGATATTGTACTGAACCTGCCATCCGTTAAAAATAGGCACATTCAGATTGACGAAAACGGAGTGCCGAAGGTTATTATCAAACTGTGTGCTAAATGGAACGTCTGTTGCCGTGGTTGCAAACGAGGGCTGATAAACATTATAATATTTGTTATTCTGGCTATCAACGGCAACGCCTGCTAACTGCAGCCCATTAGCCTTATAGGTATAGGACTGGTAACTGCTGGCATAGTTTGTACCCAACTGGTAACCAACCGAAAGCTGAGGAGAAAGCCCACCTCTCGCTGCTGCAAGGCCTTTTTCTGCTGCACTAACTCGTAGCTTACTGCCCTTTATTGCACCAAAATGCATCCTTGCTTTTTCGAAAATCACTTCGGGCTCCATTGAGGCAACGGACAATTGCTCACCAACTTCTCCTTCCGGCACAACAATTGAAAACGGTGTTGCGAAATCGAGGTTAAGCAGTGCTTTCAGATCGAGTATATCAGCATTATATGCAGATAGGGAATTAATGAGATTGGAACTATCGGTAGCCAGCTGCGACTCCAGTTGAGCAACATTTAATTCAGGTAATCTGCCTGCCTCTGCAAATGCTTTTGTTTGATCTAGCTGAGCCTTGGAGACTGCGACCTGGTTTTTACTTATTTTTATTTGCTCCAACGCCAATAAAGCAACTAGGTAACTATTGGCAACATTTAGTGAAATATCGTCCTTAAGTTGTTCCAGATCTGCAAGTGCAGCTTCAAGGCTATACTTATTCCTTGCTATACTATTTCGCACCTGGAAGCCGCTGAATAAGACTGCATTTGCGGAGCCGCTGGCACTAAGCGAGTTGTAGTCACCTTCCACAAACTGATTGGTTGTGGGATTAATAGATCTCCCAAAACTCTTTCCGTAAGAGGTGGACACATTTACCGTTGGAATTTGTGATAGCTGGCTTTGCATTAAGGTATACCTTGCCAACCTTGCATTCAATGAATCCTGCTTAATGGAAATATTATGATCTATTGCATAGTGGACGCAGCGTTGCAGACTCCATTGTGATTCATTGTCCTGAGCCTTTGCGCAAAAATTACTGAGCAGAGCCATCGCCATAATAAGTCCAGGCAGCTTCCTCCTGAATGCATCCAAAAATATATCCAATATTTTACCGGTCTCTTTCCAGTTTTTTTGTTTCATAAAACCCTAAGATATTCCCGACATCTGCAGCACAATGTTCGTTATAAAAAATAATTGGCTGCGCAAAATCAGTTGAAATTATTTTGCAAAAGTTCGTCTGACAAAAGTAACAGAAATAAAAGCTTGTTTCAAATACTACAGGAATGATTTACAATTTTCCTTTCATTTTATTATCCTATTTGCATATCGCAAACAATGAAAAACAAAAATTCCGGCTTTAATGTGTCTCCCAGACAATATTTGTCCAAAATAACAGCATTAAGGCCGGAACTCAGATTGTACTTATACTTACTATCTTTCTAGAGTGAAGCGTATTGTCTTTGAAATATGTTCTGAATGCACATTGAGCACATACATACCGCTATTCAGCATACTACTCAATTCCAGGTGTTCATCTATCAATCCTTTTTTAGCATTTAAAGTTGATGAATAAACTACCTGACCGAGCACGTTGGTCACTTCTATACTTGCAGTTTCATCCACTCCAGCTGCAAGGTTCCCCTTCAACATAAATGTACCATTGTTTGGATTTGGTATCAGGTGTAAATTGGCAAGATCAAGGTTCACATTATTCACGCCAACATTGTAGCCAAGTGTAACTATTACGTAATCATAAGCCGTAATATCCTCACATGTATCTGTATTGGTAACTCTACACACAAAAGAATCATGCTGTGCTATTGCATTCGTTATAAGAATTGAAGTTGTTTCACCTGGCATAATAATACCATTCCTGTACCATTTGTAAATTGGATTTGCACCACCATTAACAACTGTTGCGATCATAGTAGCATAGTCGCCAGGTGCTAGTATCCAACCTGGATAGATACTCATAGATACAATGGGTGTTGGGGCAGGAATTACCCTTAGCGTATCAGTTACGCTGATAGCCGTAGGAGTCACAAGGCAGGGGAAGCTACTTGTCAACGTAACATTAACAATGTCGCCGGTTGCTGGCATAAAGGAGTAAGAAGGACCTGTTGCAACCCCTGTGCCATTCACTGTCCATTGATACAACGGGTTGTAACCTGCATTTGTGCCTATTGCATTGAAAATTGCCGGATATCCCTGGCAAATATCATAAGAACCAGCTATTGAAACGGAAGGAGTCAGATAAGGGCTTACTGTCAAAATAAGCGTATCCACAGCAGTGTCGATCAACGGGCAAGGTGCGTTTGTTGTCATTACTACTGTCACAACATCGCTATCTGTAGCTACGTAGGTCCAACTGGTACCTGACCATACTAATACGTTATTTACTTTCCATTTGAACGTTGGTGATGAACCACCGTTCAGCACAGTTGGAATAATAAGTGTATGAGCGCCAACACAAACAGTATCACCGGTAAGCGTTCCAATAGTAACATGAGGAGTGACCAGCGGGTTAACGGTCATAGTTACCGTTCTTACGGCACTGTCTGGCATTGCGCAAGGGTAACTACTGATGAATTTACATTTAACAACATCTCCGTTTGATGGTGGGTAACGGAAGGTAGCTCCTGTACCGGTGATAAGGCCATTTACGCGCCATTGATAAGTAGGAGATAATCCACCGTTTGCAATAACAGCTGTATATAGTACAGTGTCACCAGCACATACGGTTGTAGAACCTGAACTTAAAGTAATGCTAAGCCCTGGGGTAAGAATAGGATTAACTGCGAACCTAACTGAAGTGAAGCACCCATGAGTACTTGTTGTATAAGAAATAGTCACAACGCCGGCAACACGACCATGAACTATTCCAGTAAAGGAATCTATCTTGGCAATTGTAGTATCAGTACTTGTCCAATAATCCGTACCTGTAGAAGTAGTTGAATCGGTAAGCATTACAGTGTAACCCAGGCAAACCGAATCGGTACCTATGATAGGACTTGGAGCAGGATAAATAACCTGAGCAGCCGTAATACGGCAGCCTGTTGCATACAGGGTATAGGTAATTGTTGCCGTACCACCTGAAACACCGCGAACAATACCTGTTGCTGCACCTATGGTAGCAATAGAGATATCGCTGCTGGTCCAGCCGCCGCCAGTAGTTGCATCAGCTAATGCTACAGTGTAACCCGGACAAATAGCAGTATTACCGGTTATTGCAGAAGGCAATGGATTTACTGTAACTGTATAAGTAATAAAGCAACCAGTGGCTGACAAAGTATAACGGATAACAGTTGTACCCCCAGACACTCCTCTTACAACGCCAGTAGAAGAAATTGTAGCAACACTAGTATTGGAACTGGTCCAGTTACCACCGGTTGTCGCTTCACTCAGTGTATCGGACATTCCCACACACACGGTAGCAGAACCAGTGATAGCTGCAGGAAGGGCATTTACCGTTACTGTTGTAGTTGCAATACAACCTGTAGATGATAAAGTATAAGTTACAATTGTAGTACCTGCCATTGTACCATGTAATGAACCTGTCGCCGCACCAGTGGAACCAATGGTAGCTACCCCGGGTGCTGAACTTGTCCATGTGCCGGGAGCGGTACCGTCTGACAATGTAATATTAGAGCCAGCACATACCACGGCCGGTCCAGAGATTGCAGCAGGCAAAGCACTTACCGTAAATGGCCAAACAGCTGTACAACCAGTTGAAGACAAAGTAAATGTAATTACAGCTGAGCCAACTGATGCACCAAACACGCTACCCGAAGCATCGATAGTAGCAACCGAAGAATTTGAACTGCTCCACGTACCTGAATAGGTGGTTGACTCAGTAAGCGTCGTAGTTAGGCCATAACAAACTGATGCACTACCAGAAATAGGGGCTGGCGAGGTAGCAACGTTAACAGTTGCAGTTGCATAACAACCGCCGCCCATAGAATATGTAATGGTTGCGGAGCCTACAGTGCCGCCCGTAACTACACCAGTTGAAGCATTGATGGTTGCGATAGCATAGTTACTGCTTGTCCAGGTACCGCCATAAGTAGAAGCAGTAGGCGATGCAGTTGCACCGCTACAAATATTGAATGGCCCTCCGGAAATAGTACCTGAGGAAGGGCTAATTGTAATAGAATGTGATGCACTGGAAGTCCCACATGCATTAGAAACAGAATAAGTAATTACTGCAGGACCAGCAGCAACACCCGTCACACTGCACGACAAACCCGATGGGGTTATAGTTGCATTTGATGATGTAGAGGAAGTAATACCCCATGACCCTGTTCCAGTGCCACCAGTTACAGAAGCCGTAAGCGTGGTGGAATTAGAAACACAAAGAGCGGTTGCACCAGTAATTGAAGGTGTGCCCGGAGGTGTACCCACTGAAAAAGCCTTCCGGGTAACACTTGTATCAAAATTGCATGCAATAGTGTAGATAACTGTATCAATACCACTCGCCAAAGGAGTTACAACACCGGTAGTAGGGTCGATAGTCGCTACTGAAGTGTTTGCCAGAGACCATCTGCCGCCGGTAATCGTATCCCGGAAGGTAGAATTATGTGTCAGGCAAAGGAATGTGGTCCCCATTATGGTATCGATCTTTGGCAAGGGAGCATTACGGAAAACAGAAATGGTTGTCCCGGATGTGCCTCCATTATTTGCAATGACCAAATCAGGCATTTTGTCGCCATCGAGGTCTCCCATATTAATACCAATTGGCCCGGTACCTGTATTGTAATTGATAGCAGAAGCAAAAGAGGACGTTGATATTGTGCTTCCGGATTGCGTATTCCTTAACAAGGAAACAGTATTGGATGTGTTATTTGAAACAGCAAGGTCAATTTTGCCATCACCATCCATGTCACCTGCGGCCAATGCAACTGGTGCTGCACCTGCGGTAAAGTCGACATAAGATGAAGAAAAAGGAACTGCACCGCTACCGGTATTCTGGAACACGTGCACTTTACTGGTACCAGCATTGGCAATAACCAGATCTTGTTTCCCATCACCATCAATATCTGTCGCCTGCACTTCAATCAGATAACTTCCAGTACCTCCAACTGCAAAATCAGAATGAGTTGCGAAGCTAAGTGTTCCGGAGGTGGTAGTGTTTCTTAATATCGAAATAAAATTTGTTGTTGCATAATTGCAGTTAACGACAATATCCGTTTTGCCGTCGTTATCAAAATCAGCGGCAAAAATGCTGATCGGCCCCAGTGCGTACGTGGTGCTTGAACCCGCTGAGCTGATATAGAATGTTTGCCGTGGGCCAAATGAACTACTACCTGCAGCGAATGCTGCTGTGCCAGATGGCACCGAAGTAATATTATTCAAAAGCACAACCACCGAGTCGGATGAATTACTTGAAAAAGTTGCAATATCAGGTCTGCCGTCGCTATTAAAGTCTGCAATGGCCACTTCCTTCATTTGTGGTCCGGCACTTGAAGACGCCAGAAATGTAGTTCTGTTAGTAAAAAGAATAGACCCTGAAGAGATGTTTCTAAAGGTACACAAGCTTGTACTGTTATCTATTGCCGCAATAATATCCAGTTTCCCATCACCATCAAGGTCAGCCAGCTTAATATTTGAAGGTTTTCCATTTGGAGTCAGGGTATCAACAGGAACAAAGGAAGAGGTGGTAATTGAACCGGCAGAACCTACATTGCGCATTACGAGAATCCGCGACCCGTCATGGTTTGCTACTACAAGGTCTGATTTCCCGTCACCATCCAAATCTCCGATCGCGGCAATGAATGGTCCAGTGGAACCCGAAGATGCAACAATTGTTGAGTAATCAACTTTATTTTTGAAAGTAAAGGTGTTGGCAACAAAGCAGCTATTGTCATACTCAGGCAAGAACGGAGACCGCTGGTAGCCGGAATAGTGGTCCGTAAGATTCAATACATTGATTGGCGTATATAAAGCGCCAACAGGCACGGTTACGGCCAGTGCTGTAGTGGAAGCTGAAGTTACAGTGCCCTTCGTTGCCCCAAACCAAACAACGTTATTCGATGCAGAAGCGTCGAAACCCGAGCCATTAATGGTGATGGATGTACCAGGAATACCGGTACCAGCCGATAAAGAACTGATAACAGGCTGCGCAAAAGAAGATTGAGTGGAAAGAAGAAAACTGGTTGATAAGGCCAACATGCCGCAGCGCAACATGCTCTTCATACGTGGGTAATAGTTAGTACTCATAATAGTCAGCTGTTTTTTATTTATAAAGCTCAAAATAGTGATGTTTTACAACATTTTCAATGGTTACAGCGTAGCAACCGTCAGGTTGCAACAATGCCCTGCAAGCCCGTTCTTCAACGGACTTTACAAAATCAGGTATAAAAATAGGGAAAAATTTGCAATATCAAGGCTTTTGACTGCTAAAGATCACATTTATTTTTCCACGAGATGCTGACAGGTAATTTACTGATCCATGCCTTTTTAGAGTGACCGTGTTTTGAAATTCTCCGAGCCATAAGAACGGAACTTTACGCCCTTATAACATAGCAATTTAAAAAATGCCAAATCCGTCATTTTATTATCGAGAAACGCTTATTTTTATATCAGGCAAGTTATATATTTGCAATCGTTTGCTGATGCATCGCTGCATCTTGCGATGCAGGTGTGCATTTTTGCGCAAGCAGCGCAAAAGCACAAGGAACTTTCAAACAGAAATTAAAACAATTATTCTATGACAGGTCGTCTTTCATTATTCCTTATTGTACCGCTGTTTTTGCTCTGCTCTTCCACCCTTTTCGGGGCCGATAATAATTACTTCCAACACAAGAAGTTTTTCTACCTGTGCACCATTACTAAGGAGTGCTTTGGCTGCGAGTCATGCACCAAGGAAATGTATAAAGTGAAGATCAGAAATAACGCCGACAAAAGAATTAAATCGATATACTACCAATATTATTCTCCATTGTATGAAAAAGTAGTAACAAGAGAAGCCGTAGTTGAGGGCGACCTGGTCGAAAAACAGAATTTCGGTACATTATTCATTTGTGTCAATAACCGCTTCCACTGGGTGATCAGCAAGATCGTTTATGAAGATGACAGTTTTGAAAATTTCCTTGTTGACGGCCCACTGAAAAAATACCACCAGGAACCGGACGAATGCGATTGCAACACAACACCAAGACAAAGAAAACACTAAAAATAATTTGAAAACGTATCCACTGAAAAGTGGATATTTTTTTTGAAATGATCTCTTTCAATGCGCCAACCAATGATTCAACTCACCCCGGCCGAATTTCAAGAATGGACGCAATCAGACCATCCATTTACCCTGGTAGATGTGCGTGAGGATTGGGAACGTGATGCATTCAATATTGGTGGATTACACATTCCCCTTGGAGACCTGATCGGCCGAAAGAACGAGTTGCCAACGGAAAAGGACATTGTCTTGTACTGCGAAAAAGGAATCAGGAGCCAGATCGCTGCCCAACGGCTTGAAGGTTTTGGATTTGCTCGATTGTTCAACCTTGTTGGGGGAATGAAAGGTTGGCGAAGTTAATAGCCCACCATCTTGATCTCAGGCACCATCACATCTAATTTAGGAAATCAGAAAGTGATTGTTTCCTTTTACTAGATTTCTTCATTGTTTCAACTTCTTCAAATGCTTCCGTTAGGTCAGAGGTCAATTTGAGCCGCTGTTCATATTTAAAGACGCTCATCGATAACCTTGAAAAAAAACGGCAGCAGGATAGAATGAATCTTACCCCTGCTGCCGTTCACAAACCGAATGTCAATTTTATATTTTCATTATTTGCCTTTCTTTGCTATAAATCAGCCACCTACGCCATCACTTTCTTCTTAAATTCTCCCTTGCTTTTCCTTATGTTGCAGGCAACTACCTTGTATTCAGGGCACAAAGCTTCAGAATCGGAGACGCTGGAAGTGATGTTGTTCAACATAATCTCAGGGAAGTGGAAGGTACTACTCAGAATACCTGGCTTAACTTCATCTGTTATTTTTGCCATTATGTCGCACTTCCCACGAGGCGATTCAACGCAAACCATATCGCCATCGGCAATCATATGTTTGGCTGCGTCGGCCGGGTTAATGAGCAACACATCGTCACGCAGAATCAATACATTATTTGTTCTGCGTGTCATAGCACCGCAGTTATAGTGCTCGAGTTCACGATTAGTGGTAATGATATAAGGATATTTCTTTTCATTATCTACCAACTCCTGCGACTTCTTATAATTATTATGTACAAACTTACCCTTACCTCTTTTAAAGGATTCAGTGTGCAGAATATCCGTTCCCTTGCCTTCTTTGTTTACAGGCCACTGCTTACCGTTCTCTCCTAATTCATTCCACTTTACACCTTCGAAGAAAGGAACAATTCTTGCAACCTCTTCCAATACCCATTCAGGATCATAATCTGGCTGAGGATAACCCATACGGTTCATGATATCTACCATTATCTGGCCATCACTCTTGGTTCCTTCTATTGGTGCAACAACTGCATTCACTCTTTGTATTCTCCTTTCACCATTAGTAAATGTGCCGCTTTTTTCCAGGAACGATGAAGCAGGAAGAATTACCGTAGCCAGTTTTGCAGTTTCAGTCATGAATAATTCCTGAACCACGAACAACTCCAGCTTGCTCAGCGCCTCAACAACATGGTGCGTGTTCGGATCTGTTTGAGCCATATCTTCTCCTATCACCCACATCGCCTTCATTTTGCCACTGAGTGCGGCATCATACATCTGGGGTATTTTCAAGCCTACATAATCAGGCAACTTAGCCTGGTAGAACTCTTCGTACATTTTGTGGTATTCAGGTACAGTAACGTCATAGTACCCTGCTCCCTGATAAGGCTGGCAGCCCATGTCGGCAGAACCCTGTACATTGTTCTGGCCACGGAGCGGGTTAACTCCCACACCCGGACGACCAATGTTACCGGTTATCATGGCCAAACTAGTAATGAGCATAATAGTAAACGTGCCCTGAGAATGCTCCGTAACACCGAGACCATGGAACTCCATGGCGTTTGGGGCACTGGCATAGGCGATAGCTGCATCACGAACCAATTTCTTGTCCACACCGCAAATCGCTTCCAGTTCGTCCATATTCTGCGCAAGAATTTCCTGCTTGAACTCTTCGTAGCCTTCAGTGCGCTGTGCAATAAAGTCTTTGTCTTCCCTGCCTTCAGAAATAATGTAGTACAACATCATATTGAGCAGGGCCATATTGGTGCCCGGGCGCAACTGGAGGTGGTAGGTAGCATATTTTGCCAACTCAGTACGGCGTGGGTCAATAACTATTGACGTTTTACCGCTCATAGCCACCTGCTTCAGTTTCGCACCGGTAACTGGGTGGCCGTCTGTAGGGTTGGCGCCTATAACCATGATGCAATCAGTCAATTTCAGGTCCTTTATGGAATTGGTAGCTGCCCCTGTACCAAACGTGCGCTGCATACCTATTGCCGTAGGAGAGTGACACACACGTGCACAACAATCGATATTATTTGTACCCATTACAGCACGAATAAATTTCTGCATGAGGTAGTTCTCCTCATTTGTACCGCGCGATGAAGAGATCCCAGCTATTGAATCGGGGCCGTACTTACCCTTAATTTCAGTCAGTCTATTGGCAATAAAATCATAAGCTTCGTCCCAGGTTGCTTCTACGAACTCGCCGTTTTTCTTTATTAACGGTGTTCGTAAACGATCCTTGTGGTTGTAGAAAGCAAATGCATAACGACCTTTCAGGCAAGTATGGCCCTGATTGGTTTCTGCAGTATAAGGTGCCTGAATTGACTTGATCTTACCGCCCTTTACAGCGACTTCCAGGTTACAACCCACACCACAATAAGTACAAATTGTACGTACTTTTTTATCTACCTGTATTGATTTCGATTCGAAAATATCGGAAATAGCAGAGGTCGGGCAAGCCTGTGCGCAAGCGCCGCAACTCACACAATCAGACAAATTGAACGTAGTTTCAATCCCCTTTACAATGTGGCTATCGAAGCCACGACCCGCCATGCTCAGCACAAACTGCCCCTGAACCTCGTCGCATGCGCGCACACAACGGAAACAGTTGATACACTTTGACATATCAGAAGTCATGTAGGGATGACTGAGATCTTTAGTGCGGTCGAGGTGGTTCTTGCCTTCCGGATAACGCACGTCGCGCACACCTACTTTAGCGGCAACGGCTTGTAATTCGCAATTATTATTTACTTCACAGGTAAGACAGTCCAGCGGGTGGTCAGTCAGTACCAGTTCAATGATGTTTTTTCTTAAAGCCTGGATCCTGTCAGAATGCGGGTAAATATAGGTGCCTGCAGTAATGGGCGTGTGGCACGAAGCCTGAGCCTTTACCGGGCCATTGGCTTTTAGGGCAACATCGACACTACACACACGGCAAGAACCAAACGGATCGAGGTTTGGCGCATCACAAAGTGTAGGCACGTAGTCCTTGCCAAAATTCCTTTTCAGGAACGCAAGAATGGTTTCCCCTTCTTGTATTTTATATGGCTGATCGTCAATATAGGCTACCTTGGTATCTGTTTGTACAGGAGAAGTACCACTGCCGCCCTGCTTGCTTTCTACATAAAATTGCTTACTCATGATGCGTGTTATTTGCTCAAAAATTGCTGTTATGATTACACACTACTGCATATTGGGTGCTGACACCCAACTATGCAAGTTCAAATTTAGATAATATTTTGGATATTGCAGCAATTGTGTCCTGGAAATCGGCAACTCATTGCTATTAAGGCCAAAGCACTGTCTAATCGCCAAAAAAGCCTGTTTTCGGTGATTATAATCACCGAAAACGTAGTATATATGTTGATTAGCATCCAAAATCACACTCGACTTTAGAAAAGTCAAATTTGCGATCGGATGAATGATCTTACCTACACCCAATTACTGTATAAGCTAAAGAAATCAATTACCACCCACTATTTCTGAAAATACTGCGCCAATTCTCCATCAAAATACTGTAAAGCATTTTTGATGGGCAAAGGTAAACCTCCACCCAGTGCACAGAGTGAACCTATTTCCAAAGTTGTGAGCAAATCATTGAGCAGGGTCCGGTCCATTTTATAATCGGAAGTCATGGCTTTGTGAACCATTTCGTAACCACGGGTACTACCCAGGCGACATGGGAAACATTTACCACAGCTTTCGTGGGCTGTAAACTCAAATAGATGCTTGATATATAATACTATAGGAAACTCTTCGGGTAAACAAACCACTGAAGCATGGCCCAGCAGGAAACCATTTTGTGCGAAAGATTCGAAATCGACAGAGAGGTCCTTTATCTTTTCGACTGGCACCAATCCACCCAACGGGCCACCAATGTGCATTGCCTTGATATTGGATCTGAATCCGCCACCCAGTTCATTTATTACCACAGATAGTGGCGTACCCATATCTACTTCATAAATGCCTGGCTTCTTAAAGTAACCATCGAGCGAAACGAGCTTTGTTCCGGTTGAACGCCCTTTACCAAAGGATGCAAACTTCGCACCACCGTTTTTGATGACGTAAGGGATACATGCCAGTGTTTCCACATTATTTACAACAGTCGGCTTGTTGAACAACCCCTGCTGAGTTGGATAAGGCGGGCGAACACGCACTTCCGGACGCTGCCCCTCAATACTAGAGAGCAACGCAGTTTCCTCACCGCATATATAAGCACCGAGAGCCTTTATTACCTTGAAATCATAATTAAAACCTGAACCAAGAATATTTTCGCCAAGGAAGCCTTTTGCCTTTATATCATCAATTGCCTTTTGGGTAATCTCCACTGCCTCAGGGTATTCACCACGAATGTAGACAACGCCTGCGTTGGCTCCAGTGATATATCCTGCAATCATCATACCCAGCAAAACCGAGTGCGGCTGCTCTTCCAGCAGGTACCGGTCGCTGTAAGCACCGGGATCACCTTCGTCGGCATTACAAACAATATATTTCTGGCTATCAACTGTATTCTTACAGCTTTCCAGTTTGAACCCAATAGGAAACCCTGCACCACCACGGCCGCGAAGACCTGATATTTTCAGTTCTTCCAGCAGTTCATCAGGAGTGCGCTTCAAGGTATCGGCCAGTATAGTGTAGTAGGCATCAATCCCCGGAAATGGCGTTGTAAGCACAGGAGTGCCATATGACGCTACATTGTATTTATCTGCAACTACTTTTTTATCATTCTTAATCGCCTCAATGTCGTTAATGGCATTGCCGGAATAGTTTTTACCCCCAACATGGAAGGAACTATTTTCGTGACAACGGCCCAGGCAACACATTTCACCAATCTCTTCTTCAGTAAAATGAGCCGACAATTTTTCTTTTAGCGCAGGCTGTGTACCCGCGCTCAGGCAGCTGCTGCCATTACATATGTATGCCTTCTTGCCCTGATTTTCCGGGCGAAGGAAATCGTAAAAAGTTACTGAGCCATACACATTTGCTTTACCCATCAGGAACTCATCGGACAGGCGTTCTATATCTTCCTTCGCTACCGTTCCGGTGGCAGAAGCTGCGATACCCAGTTCCTCAAATAAATTCTCCCTAAGCCCTTTTCTGCGCGATAAATCGCCTAAATTTTTCGACATACCAATAGGATATTAACCCGCATATTGCGGTACCGATGGTAAATATACTACATCGGGGAAATATTCAAAATAAAGGATAGCAGAGGGATGAAAACAGACTGTAATTTTGCCGATTAAAGGGAGTCCAGATTGGGCACAAGTTGGAAGTGTTCAATACCTTTCAGCTATAGTATTGTTTCTTGTTAACCACGCAGCGCCCTACAATACTGAGCCGTGCAATAAATAAAATGTCCATTAAAATTGTCTCTGAGTATCACTTAGCAACACACCCATTTGTATTTTTTCGTATTTTTGCATGTTCAAAGTTCAACAAAATGGATGGATGCTTGTTAAAATATGACCTGCTCAGCCCCTTTGAAAAAAAGGAGGTTGGTGATTTCATAGATTTCCTGTTTAGTAAAAAGGAACAATCTGAAGGGATACAAAATTCTGAATATAAGAATCGCATACTTGCTGTTTCCACCTGGAGCGAAGATGACCTCAAACAATTTGAAGAAAACGCCAAATCCATTAATAAATGGCAACCACCAACTTGGTAATTGATACAAGTATTTTCATTGAGTATTTACGTGCTAAGGATAAGACGAAAACTATCCTTTTTTCAATACCTAACGATACAAAACTTGTCCTTTCTTCTGTCACACTTTACGAACTATATATGGGAGCAACAACGGAGGAAAAAGTTAGAGATATACAACTGCTTACCACAAATCTTTCAATTCTGCCATTTAACGAAGAAGTTGCCATTCAAGCGGCAAATATCTATCATGAATTAAAACGAGCTAATCAAATAATCGAATTCCGCGATATTTTTATTGGCGCAACTTGCATTGTATATGATTTTCCGCTAAAAACGATAAATGCCAAGCATTTTACCCGCATCAGAGGGATAAAACTCCAATAAACAAGCTGCGCCAATAACAAGTCAAACCCAACTACCTATACTCCCCTAAACACCACAATAGAATTATGTCCACCAAAACCAAAGGTGTTGTTCATAGCTATTTTTACCGGCTTATTAATTGCCTGGCGGGTGATGATGTTCATACCTGCTGGTATTTCAGGGTCAAGGTTTTCAGTGTTTATAGTTGGCGGAATGATGCCGTGGTTAATGGCCTTGATACATAATATGCTTTCTATTGCTCCGGCTGCACCCAACAGGTGACCGGTCATAGATTTCGTAGCACTAATTGCCAGGTTGGCAGGTGCCTCACCAAATACTTTCATTATCGCCTTTACTTCGCTGATATCGCCAACGGGTGTTGAGGTAGCATGTGTATTCAGGTAGTCAACTTCGTTTGTATTTATGCCAGCTTCTTCCATAGCCAGCTGCATGGCCCTCGATGCGCCAAGCCCTTCAGGGTGCGTGGCGGTCATATGGTAAGCGTCGGCAGTCATCGATGCACCAATCACTTCGGCATAAATGCGGGCTCCGCGCTTTTTGGCGTGTTCGTACTCTTCGAGTATTAATGCGCCAGCACCTTCGCCCATGACAAAACCTTCGCGGGCAACATCAAATGGCCGTGAAGCTGCTTCAGGATTATCATTACGGGTGGACATCGCCTTCATTGAGGTAAATCCACCAACAGAAGCTTCGGTAATAGGAGCCTCAGAACCACCTGTAACAAACACCTTAGCCTTACCCAGCCTGATGTAGTTAAAGGCGTCCATTATAGCAGTGTTTGATGTAGCACAAGCAGAAACGGCCGTATAGTTAATACCCATCAGCCCGAATTTTATAGAGATCATTCCTGAAGCCATATTGGTAATGAGCCTGGGCACAAAGAACGGACTAAACCTTGGTGTTCCGTTTCCTGTAGAGTAAGCTCTTACTTCCTCTTCAAAGGTGGCCATGCCACCTTGCCCTGACCCCCAAATGACACCTATATCAAAAGGATCCATAGAGGGAATATCGAGCCCACTATCAGCCAGTGCTGCCGCTGCAACATAAATTGCATATTGAGTAAACGGGTCGCTTCGTTTTATCTCGTTCCTATCGAGATATGTTTCAGGAGTGAAGCCCTTGAGCTCGCAAGCGAACTGGCTTTTAAACAGATCAGGATTGAATTTGGTGATGCGCGCAGCGCCACTTTTACCAGCTACTGCATTTTCCCATAATTCGTTTACATCATTGCCAATTGGGGTTAATGCACCCAGCCCGGTCACAACTACTCTTTTCATAATTCTATTTAGTTATATCCTTGATTATAGTTTGTTTTATTGTTTCAAAATCCTGTTCGTCAGTCAGTCTTGTCAATTGCAAAGATGCAAGCATATTGGTAATGATCATCAATGCTTTTGTACGGGGTACGACAGAAAATGCAAAAACACCCCTCGCCTGCCCATCCGCCAAAATATCGGTGACCCAGTTCAGTATTTTATCGACCAACTGTTTCAAATATACTTTCAGTTCTGGGTCAACCGTTTGCAGGTCACTGGCCAGTGATCCGACCAGGCATATCCTGCCCTCAGCCTTTGTTGAAGTATAGATGGACAAATAAACATTAATCCGTTCTGTCGGTTCTTTGTCCGCAGAATCGGCCATCATTTCTTCCAGTTTGGCTAAATACTCATTTACTACTGCTATCCCAAGGTCGTTCTTCGTTGGAAAATGATAATGAACAGACGCGTTTTTAATACCCAGAGCTTTTGAAATATCATAAAAACTAAACGCATTAAACCCTTTCTCACGAATGAGTTCGTCTGCAATTTTTATAATTTCGCTCCTGGTCGACATAACGGAGAGCAAATGTACCTACCAAGTAGTAGATAGACAAATATTTTATGAGTTTTTTTAGGCACAAAAAAACCAGTGCCCTTTTTACAGAACACTGGCTTCATCCATTCAACAAGTAAACCTAAAAAACAAAGATACTGAAAAGTTTACTGGGTTACAGCAAACTGTTCTGTGGCGATATTCTTGTTTTTATCATTAAAAATATTAACTATATAATTCCCATTGACCAACTTACCGTTAAATGGAATATTAACGATACCATTGTGGATTGTTACATTACCGGCCAGAACAGTTTTGCCTGTAATGTCAGCTATCATATAAGTAGTAGGTGCCAAAGAAGCATCAGTAAACATCAGGTTAATTTCGCTACCATTCGAAGGATTTGGGAAGAGTACGGTAGAATAATTACCATCATTTAGGTTATTCACACCTGCATTCGAAGTAACAATACCATCGGTGAGTATAAACTTACCCGACGGGTTCGAGAAGGTAGGGTCAGTTCCGTAGAAAAACGACATCAGGTAGTTGTATGAACCCTTCTTATAGAAATTATACCTGTAGGTTGTATCTGTGGTCTGCCCCTGTGAAACATGGAATGCACCCAGAATAGTTGACGGCGCTGGAGCTCCGCTGAGATAGAAGCTATCGACCGCATACTGGGATATCTTGTCCATGAGCACATCGTACATCATACTTGGCCCCGAGGCTGTATATACACGTACTTTACCCCAGCCTACTACAGTATCATTCCGATGGAAATAGAAAACATGCTGACCAGGAGTATTAGAGTAGGTTGCAGCTGTGAGGTTAAAATTAATTGCTTTACGGCTCACCGTACTCCAGGCACTATTTGCCGTGAATGGAAATTTCACGTAGGTGCGCTGCGCGCTCATTATTGCCCTTTGTGCAGGGAAATACAATGTATCAGTTGCGGTTCCGGTGAATGTACCCAAGCCATAAGCCTGAGCCAAAACATCGTAGCCGGCTTCTTTTACATTGCTCGAATTAAAATCGATCTCGCTATAATAATTGTAGTAAAATCCCGGAGTAAGCGTCTTGCTGTTCAACAGGTAGACATCAACACCGGCATTGGTAAAGAAAGTGTCAGTCTCTGCAACATACGTATTTGTGGTTGCCGTACCCGAATATCCGCCATAGTTCCACAAAACGTTCGTACCGGCAGTTGGGTTTGGTGCCGTGCTGGTGGTAATATCCAACAGGTTGTATGCAGCGGTCGGCACCGGCATATCCGTTGAATTAATAGTGATCGCTTGTCCAAATGCTACCGATGCGAACGGCAAAAGAGCAAAGAGTGTAGAGATTTTTTTCATTTATACAAATTTAATCGTGAATAATAAGGTGCAAATATCCTTCATGTATACCCTACTAACAATAGTGGTTAACCACTATATCGGCAAAAACTAAGGTAAAGCATTGGCTTACAATAGTTCTTTGTATGCCAATGCAAATTTCATTAGAGAATTTTTACCCTCAAGTTTAAATTTCCTGGCAATGTTGGCACGGTGGTTATCTACCGTATTGGCACTAATGAACAGATTTTCGGCAATATCATGCGACGTCTTATTACGTGCAATTAATTTCAAGATCACTTTTTCTGTCGGTGTAAGTGTCGCATACATCTCCTGAACCTTTGCGGGCAACTGATTCATAGCCTGGTGATCGATCAGGAATTTTTCAATTTGCGGACTAACATATTTACGTCCCTGTCGAACTGACTCTATACATTTTACCAACTCATCCACCGCATTATCCTTGAGCAGATATCCGTCCACACCATTATTCATAGCATCTTCAAAAAAATGCCTGTCCTTATGCATGGTGAGGATAATAAAACGAGTAAAGTGTTTTTCAGCCAAAACCTTCCTGCATACATCTAGGCCTGTAAGTATGGGCATATCCACATCCAGTATAGCAATTTCAGGAATCGTGCTCACAATCAACTTGTAGGCGTCAAGGCCATCAGAGGCTTCTCCCGAGACTACAGCATCGGCCATACCGGTGATGATCTCCTTTATCCCCATCCTGAAAATTGGATGGTCGTCGGCAATTACAATCTTACACTTCATGATTTTTCGGGATTGTTATGGTTATTTTGGTGCCGGCGTCTGACGTTTCCAGGTCCATCTTGCCATTGAGCATTTTGGCCCTTTCCTCCATATTGAGCAGCCCAAACGAACGTTGTGCCTTTTCCTCCAGTATTTTTTTATCAAAGCCCTTTCCATTGTCGATAATGGTGAGCAAAATCTTGCTTCCTGTGTGTTCTCCTGTAATCCTGACAGCCTTTGCGCCGGCATGTTTTATAACATTATTTATACACTCCTGTATCACCCTGTAAAAATTGATCTTCGCCTCCTTCGATAATAGCGGTTCAATTTCTTCCAGATCGCTGCTTACAAAAATACCCGTCGCTTCCGATACTTTTTCAGCAAGTGCATCAACTGCCGCTGCAAGCCCGTATTTTTCCAACTGATTGGGGTAAAGATCCTTTGATAAATTACGAACATCATCAATGGTAGCAGCTATTGCCTCCATTACTGGCGCTAATTGTTCGCTTGCGGGCTGGCGGGCCAGCTGATTTTTGATAAACAGAATATTCTGCCCAACACTATCATGTAACTCCCGGGAAATCCGCTGGCGTTCGGCTTCCTGATTACTAATGAGCGAGCGCGAAAAAGCTATTTGCATGTTCTTTGTTTTCCGCTGAAGCCAGGTAAGCAAACCAGATACAATAAGCGCCAGAAGCAATACAGAACTCACTATAATTGCATTACGCTGCCAAACTCGCTGCCTCAGCTTCTCCACAGCAATTGCCTTATCTTTTTCGAGTAGTGTTATCTGGTTTTGTTTTTTATCCAGTTCGTAGACCGAAGTCATGGCCGCTATCTTATTATCATACTCCTTCCTGAAAACTGAATCCTTAAGGGCCAGATAAGTTTTATGTGCATCTAATGCCTTCTTAAAATTACCTGTACTTTCTTCAACAACTGCCAATAGCTTATAGTATTCAAACAGCCAGTCATTAGAATTGATAGCCGTCGCATACTTAAAAGTTTCGGCAAGGTACTTTCTCGCTGGCGTCCACTGCTTCATGGCAACGTAAAGCTCTGCTATATGTTCGTTTACAGCCGTTTTGCGGTAGTTGCTCTGGAAACCTTCCGGGTAATTAAGCATATCGAGCAGGTAGGCAAGCGACTGCTCATTTTTACCCATGTCGAAGTAAATATTAGAAAGATTATCAAGGCCGAGAACAATTTTAGTCTGATCATTGATCTGCTTTGCTGCCTTCAGGTTATTTTCAATGATCGAAATACCCTTTTGGTGCTCCTGGGTCGCAAGGCAGTTGAATCCGAGCTCATAGTTTGCTATTATGGTGTCACTGCAGTGATGCGAGCTTATATACAGTGCCTTGGACTTTTCTAAAAATTCATTGCTTTGCTTGTAATCTCCGAGGGTCTGGTAAACCATGCCCATCCTGTAGAGTATTTTTGCTTCAAACGCAACTTCATTTACACGTTCAGCAATATGCAAGGCATCAAAATAGGCGCTGAGAGACCTATCTAAAACACCCAGTATCGCGAGACATTCTGCTTTGTTAATTCCCGCTTTTACGATCAATGTATCATTGGCGAGCAACTTAGCAATTTCCAACTGTCGCTGGCTAATCGAAAGCCCCTTAGTGGGGTTGTTTTCCCCTTCTATTTTATACAGCGAATCCAGACTATTAAATACTGTAGCGCTGTCTTTTACCTTAAAGCCGGCAGTTGCACAAAAAGGAACAATGCAAGCAATCAGCTGAAAAAAATAAAACCTGAACTTCAACATAGGAACAAGGAACAACCATAAGTAAAAAGTCACTCAGTCTTAGCCCGTTCAACTAGTTCACAGGCAGGATAGTATTGACAATATTAACCCTTTTGGGTGAAATTTCAATGAAGGGCTAAACACCTACAGTTGCATAAAACCGGGTCCCTATGCTACATTCAATTTACAAATTGCCTTACGTCATTGTTTTGAAAATTTAATAGAAATTTTGTCGTAAACATCCCCTTACTCAGTCACGTTTACACCCTCACTAAGCCGGTTTCCACTGGTAATTTTGTCTTGCGAAAAAATGCCTGCACCATGCGGCAGCACTTACTTACCAGACTGAAATAAAATAAGAATTTATACCTCTCAGCATGCTTTTCGAAAAAAATATTTGCGTAACCGAACAGTTACACATACATTTGTAACCGATTGGTTACTTAATTGACCAGTAACAATGAGAAGAGATGTATTTCAGGCAATAGCCGACCCAACCCGACGAGCAATTATCAACATGGTTGCACATGAATCTTTAAACCTGAATTCAGTAGCCGAACATTTTGATGTGAGTCGCCCTGCAATATCAAAACACATAAAGATTCTGACAGAATGCGGCCTTATAATTATAAAACAAAAAGGGCGGGAACGATTTTGTGAAGCAAAGTTGGAGCCACTTAGTGAAGTAGCGACATGGGTGGAACAATACAGAAAAATATGGACAGAGCGATTTGATTCGCTGGAGCTATATCTGAATGAATTACAAGCAAAAAATGCGATAGAAACCAATCATAACCAACCAATAAAAAAGAAGAAAAATGGCAATCACAAACGAACAGAGTAGCAGTACCGCTGGCCGGGAACTGATAATGACGCGCACCATTGATGCACCAAGGGAACTGGTGTACAAGGTATGGACCGACCCTCAACATGTAGCCCAGTGGTGGGGCCCCAATGGGTTCACCAATACCATAATAGAGATGGACGTTCGCCCGGGGGGAACATGGTTATATACTATGCATGCCCCCGACGGCACTGACTTCCCTAACAAAATTGTTTACTCCGAAGTGGTAAAGGCAGAAAGGCTCGTTTATGTACATAGTGACGGCAGCGAAAATGACCCCAAACAGTTTGACGTAACGATCACCTTTGAAGCGGAGGGAAACAAGACTAAGCTGACCATGAGATCCTTGTTCGGGTCTGCTGAGACGCTGAAAATGCTGAT
>CANCOG010000017.1 GCA_947379685.1 Flavipsychrobacter stenotrophus
ATAGACCTGTTACACGCTGAAACTGAAGAGTTGTATAAGACTGCAGTGTTGTCTCCCCAGTTATGTGAATTACGCAACCTGATCACGATTGGTTACCTGGTGATAAAGGGGGCGGAGTTCAGGAAGGAGAGCAGGGGGCTGCATTTTAATACAGATTTCCCGGAGAAAAGTGCGCTGTTGCAACAAATAGTGCTATAAAGCATTGGACATTAATACTTACAACAGTGTAGATTAGCTAACACAAAGGGCACTAAGCCTACACAAGGGACGCTAGAGTCAGTAGCATAAGTATACATTAAGAGCACAAAGCACAGTTGATTAAAATTGAAAATGCAATTCATTTTGCAGGATAATAAAATAAACATTGAAAAATAGAAAAATCATAAGCCCAATCGATAACTATATGTCAACAATAAAGATCACATTCAGTAAAATAGACGAGGAACGCCAGGATATTCTCATTGCGCAGTTATCAGAATTAGGCTACGAGGGTTTTGAACAAAATCCCGGAGAACTTTTGGCATACATAGCAGATTCTAAATTCAATGAAGCAGCTTTGGTTGAAGTTGCGGATGGGTTGGAATATATCAAGGAAGCCATTGCACAGCAAAACTGGAATGAGTTGTGGGAAAGTAATTTTGAACCCGTTGTTGTGGAAGATTTCTGTACGCTACGTGCTGATTTTCATGACATAGAGGTAACAACGCCTTATGATATCATCATTACTCCTAAAATGTCATTCGGTACAGGGCACCATGCAACCACACAGTTGGTGATGCTGATGATGAAGGATATTGATATGAAGGGGAAGCAAGTACTCGATTTTGGTACTGGTACCGGAGTGTTGGCTATATTGGCTGAAAAGCTGGGGGCTTCCTACATACTTGCCATAGATAATGACGACTGGTCAGTAGAAAACGCACGCGAAAATGCCGAGCGTAATGGCTGCAATAATATAACGATCATTAAAGTTGATGGCGACCAACTGCCCGCAATTCAAACAGACCTGATACTGGCGAACATCAACAGGCACATTCTTTTGCAATATATGCATCAGTTGTATACCAACACCAAGATGGGCGGTACTGTAGTGATGAGTGGCCTTCTTGTTGAGGATAAAGAAATCATCATGACGGAAGCCAAAAAGGCGGGCCTTACTTTTTTCCATTATGCTGAATTAAATAACTGGATATCATTGGTATTTAAAAAGGGCGTTCACTAATTCTCTACGAAAATTTTGTGACAATTTTCATTAAATTTCCATTACGCTCTATTAGGAAATGTGATAGGGAATGGTTAAATTTGTTTTTCACAACAACGGTAATTTAGTAATGATCGCAGCAATTCTTCTTGTTTTAGCTTATTTGATCGGCTCCATACCTTCGGCGGTGTGGGTAAGTAAAGCGGTCTTTGGCATAGACATCAGGGAGCACGGTAGCGGAAATGCAGGTGCAACCAACACATTACGTATTTTAGGTCCGAAGGCAGGTGCAGCAGTAATGCTGATGGATATGCTCAAGGGTTTTCTCGCAGTAAAACTAGCTTTGTTTTCCAGCTTCACACCAGGTTTTGACCATTATGCAAACCTTCAGGTGTTCCTCGGGTTTTCGGCAGTTATAGGCCATATTTTTCCTATATGGGCGGAGTTCAGGGGCGGCAAAGGTATAGCGACACTTTTTGGTATGATTTTGTCTATCAACCCAATGGTGGCCGTTAGTCTGGTAGCAGTGTTTTTCTGTATGCTGTACCTCACCAAGTACGTGTCTCTGAGTTCTATTACCGCAAGCATAGCTTTCCCGGTATTGATAGTGTTTATCTTTAATGCGCCGGACCATATCGGTTACAGGCTGTTTGCAATTGCGACGGCTTTTCTGGTTGTGCTGACCCATCATAAGAATATCAGCAGGCTGATTAGTGGTAACGAAAGCAAGGTTAATTTCTTTAGTAAGAGAAAATCCAAAGGTTAAAATTAAATAGTAAAAATTTAATAAATAAAACAGGGAATTGGCTTGGAGCTAATTCCCTGTTTTATTTTGTGCGATTTCGCCTTTGTTGCCGGACGGTTTTTTCCTTGCAGTTTGACGTCGGGTTTGCAGACAAAATTCATGGTGTTGATTAGTTTTGTATTTTTAGAAGTGAGGAGCCGATAAACTACTGTTTATTGTAAATGATTGGTTAGGTTTCTATAGGTACATTAATACCCGTTTGCGTTGGAATTTGATATAAAGAAGATACCGGTTTATAAGAGGGCGCTTAGTTACCTGAGGCCCGTTTGGCTGAGGAACGAAAAAAGTGTCATCAATCTTCAGCTGGAAGTGCTCCTTTACCGGGGGCGTTTTCAGTTGGCTACAGGTGATGCGCTCTATTCTGATGGCGCGCATTATACGCCTGCTCTAACCGCAGTGCGATCGTTAAGAAAGCACATGCCCGCTGTAAAGAGCGTATTGATAATGGGGGCTGGCCTTGGCAGTATGGTGCAGGTGGTGAAGAAAAAGGGATATAACCCCAGGTTTACGCTTGTTGAAATAGATAAGGTGGTACTTCGGCTGGCTATGGATTTTCTCACCAATGCGACAGATGCTGTAGTTGAGCCGGTTTGTGCTGATGCGATGGACTTTATGCGGGACAACAAGAATAAGTTTGACCTGATATTCATTGATATTTTCGATAGCCGGACGGTGCCAGACTTTGCTACATCGACAGAATTTCTGACTCAGTGCCGGAATAGTTTGACCCCGGGGGGAAACCTAGCATTTAACTATATCGTTAATGATGACCGTAAATGGGCGCAGGCACAAAAGACTTTTGCCGCTATCTTCCCTGATCATAAAATAATAGAGTCGAGTATTAACCGCATTTTAGTGACAACTGAGGATTAAAGGGTATTGTTGCGGTGGACCGGAGATAGGGAACTATTGTAGCAGAGCTGAAATGGTATATTAAATCAGAAATGCAACTAAACCTTTGCCTGGAGGATGGGTCAAAGAAATAACAGCGATAACTTATGGATTTGCGGCAACAGAATAAATTACTGTATTCGAGGGCATGTTTTGGGATTTCTCTGACGGAATTTCAGGAACCCAGGCCTATTGCGGCAGTTGTGGAAGGTTTATTTCCGAAGACTCCTCCTACAGAGTTGATCGCAATCTCAGAAAAGGACTGGCTCGATCATAGCCCGGAAGCCATGAAGCTGATGGGCAATGAAGTAGAAAAGAGAGAAAAACAAAAGGCATTCCGGCAACGAACCAGGGATATTAATCTGTTATGGCTACAGGCAATGGTAGATTCCCAGTATCCCCTCGTGGAGAAAGCTGCGCTATTCTGGCACGGGCATTTCGCTACCCGCATAGACAATCCGTATTACGATCAGCGATTACTGCAGATACTCAGGACGAATGCTCTTGGGAATTTTGGTGAACTATTACGGGAGGTGTCGAAGAGCGCGGCCATGTTGCAGTTCCTGAATAATCAGCAAAATAAAAAGGCGCACCCTAATGAGAATTTCGCCAGGGAAGTCATGGAGCTGTTTACCCTTGGCCGGGGGCATTATACAGAAGATGATGTAAAGGAAGCTGCCCGGGCTTTCACCGGGTGGGCTCATGATGGTACGGGTGAGTTTATATTCCGCAAGAAGCAGCATGATGACGGGAAGAAGAAATTCCTGGGCAAGACCGGGTATTTTAACGGAGATGATATACTGGACATTCTGCTGGAGCAAAAGCAAACGGCAGTATTTATCACCCAGAAAATTTACCGGTATTTTGTAAGTGACGAAAAGATAGATGAAAAGAGGGTAAGGGAGCTTGCCGATGATTTTTATGAGTCGAAGTACGATATTGGTGCCCTGCTCAAAACAATATTTTCCTCGGACTGGTTTTATGGTGAGCATGTTACTGGTGCAAAAGTGAAATCGCCGGTGGAGCTGCTGGTCGGGTATCAGCGGTTAATGCCCCTTCAATTTGCAAAGCCACAATTTTTATTGTCGCTTCAGCGGTTGCTGGGGCAGGTGCTGTTCGCGGCACCGAATGTAGCTGGCTGGCCGGGAGGAAAGAACTGGATAGATAGTTCGTCGCTTGCACTGAGGATGCGACTGCCCGAAGCATTATTTGCGTCTGGCGAACTGGACTTGAGTCCGAAGGATCATGACCCTGAGGCTATGAGTGGCGCAATAGAGATGGACATGGAAACATACAACAATCAGCGTTACAGAATGGGCAAAACTGTGCCAGACTGGACTCAGTTCCTCGCTGCCTGGAGTGTTGTGGGTAAGGATGCGTTGCTTTCCAGTCTGGCCGACTATCTGCTTAATATCCGCCTAAGTGAAGGAAAGTTGAATGAAGTTAATTCGTTCGCTGATCATTTCAATACTAATGATTTTATCAAGAGTGTGACCATCTTATTGATGGAATTGCCTGAATACCAATTGTCTTAAACCTCAGCATATGCCGATATCGCGTCGTAAATTCATACAGGCAGGAACACTGGCCAGCGCTTCGCTGATGGTGCCCGGTTTTTTAAAGGGTTTCGAATACCAGGGTGGCGTAGTACGCCCGAACGGACATAAAGTGCTGATCGTTTTACAGCTTTCGGGTGGCAATGATTCTCTTAATACAGTTATTCCTTACAGGAACGATATTTATTATAGTAGCCGTCCCTCCATTGGATTGAAACGGGATGCTGTTTGGGGGCTTAATGATGAGTTGGGTCTGAATCCTGCTTTGAAAGGTATGAAGCAATTGTATGATGAAGGCAATTTGTCGATCATTAATGGTGTTGGTTATCCTTCTCCCAACCGGTCACATTTCAGGAGCATGGATATTTGGCAGTCAGGGAGTACGGCATCGGATATTGTTACCTCCGGTTGGCTGGGGAGGTATATAGATAATGCCGGCAGCGAGATGAGCAAGCATAGTGCTCTGGCAATAGAGGTAGATGATACGCTCAGCCTGGCCATGAAGGGGGACGACAGGAGTGCAATAGCTGTTCGGGATATCAACCAGTTTCACCGGGCTGTAACCACTAAATATTTTCAAAGAATTGCTTCGCATGCCGATGAACATGACGAGCACCTGGCGGGTTATTTATATAAAACCTTGCGGGAAACCACCTCGGCGGCTGATTATATTTATGACCAAAGCAAGATATACACTACTGCACAAACCTATCCTGATACACCTATTGGCAAAAAGCTGAAGACAATTGGGTCGCTGATCAACTCACGTGCCGAAACCAAGGTGTATTATGTGTCTCATGGAAGTTTCGATACCCATGCGGGGCAGGTTGACCGGCAAACAAGGTTGTTTACACAACTTGATGAGGGGCTGACTGCGCTGGTAGCCGACTTGAAAAAAAATAATATGTTTGAAGGTGTGCTTATAATGGCATTTTCGGAATTCGGCAGGAGAGTAGCGCAGAATGGCAGTAATGGCACAGACCATGGTACAGCAGGCAGCGTGTTCTGCATAGGCGGTGGCCTAAAGAAGCCGGGTATTTACAATAACCTACCTAGTCTTGCTGACCTTGATGAAGGCGACCTGAAGTACAGCATAGATTTCAAGCAAGTGTACGCGACCATTTTAGACAAATGGCTGGGGGCAGATCATAGAAAAATACTGGAGCGGAAATATGAAGTGCTTTCTTTTGTTTAGCCTCCAATTGATGTCTTTAGTTTTTCCTGATGGTTCTTCCCCCGCTACTATTTCCTCCGGTATTGATAATAGTGCGTGAAGGGGTTGATACAGAAGGCGAAGGGGCAGATGGAGAAGGGTTGGCGTAATACAGGTTGTTATTTGATCCGGTAGGGTATGAGTAATAGTTGCTAGTGCTATGGCTACCGAGGTTGTTAAACGCGGGAGCGACATACGTGCCTCTTGAAGTGACAGGTTCCTGACGAGTATTGTGGACTGGTGCCTTGCCTCTTGTATTAATGTACCTGATTCTGTTATTTCCATTATCAGCAACATAAATGAGTCCGCGGTTATCGGCAACCAGGCCACTGGGGCTGAATAATTGTGCAGCGTTTGCCAGGCCACCATCGCCGCTGAATCCTTCCTTGTTTGTTCCTGCAAGGGTGTTGATAATACCCTCTTTGTTAATTACCCTGATCTTGTTATTGTCAAAGTCGGCGATGAAAATGTTGCCGAAAACGTCTGTCGCAACTGCGGCAGGGTTGCTTAATGTTGCAGCAGTAGCCATATTTCCGTCACCGGTATAGCCTACGTTGCCATTTCCGGCTATTGTAGTGATCATACCTTGAGGCGTAACTTTGCGTATGTGATGGTCTGCGGTGGCAATCAATACATTTCCGGCGGTGTCAACAGCAATGCCGTTTGGGCTGAAAAGTTGGGCCCCGGTGGCATAGCCGCCATCACCCGTGAATCCAGCGTCGCCATTTCCGGCAATCGTTGTAATAATTCCATTGGCATCTACTTTGCGGATGCAGTTATTCTGCCTGTCTGAGATAAACACGTTTCCTTTTTTGTCGCAAGCTAAACCAGATGGGTAATTGATAGAAGCCAGAATAGCAAGGTCATTATCTCCACTGTGTCCGGCCTTGCCATTACCGGCAAAGGTTGTGATAACCCCTGAAGTGTCGATCTTGCGGACACTATTGTAGAATACGTCGGTAAAGTAAATGTTTCCAGCCTGATCGAGGGTGATCCGGTTTGGATAATTTATTTTAGCTGCGGTTGCAGGGCCAGCGTCTCCCGAATAGCCTTGTCTCCCTGTTCCTGCTATTGTTTTAATAATGCCCAGAGCATTGATCTTTCTGATTCTGGCATTATACCAGTCTGCTATGTATACATTCCCGAAAGTGTCAATGGCAACATCTGATGGGCTATTGAACTGGGCCTGATGAACAGAAACGCTATCGCCATTAAAGCCCTCAATGCCCGTACCCGCCGCCGTACCGATAGTAGTAGCATAATTATTATTGGGACGGCTTGCCAATACACACGCAGGCTGTTGTGCATACAATAAACCTGTAGTAAAACTGGCCGCAGCGAATAACAAAAGGAACCTTTTCATACTATTAGAACTTAGGAAACGGGAATTTATTGTATGTAAAAATACGGAAAATTAATTGGACAGGGGAGGTTTTAAACCTTTAGCGTGTTAGAATGTTTTAATCTTCCCGGCGTTCATTTGCAGGGCGGATGTCCCGCCACGAATAAGTAAGCGACGACCCGATGGCACCATTTTTGCCTTATCTTTACCCCATGACGGCTTCTCAGGTTACTTACCCATACACTACAAAAAAAGTTCAGCTTCCTGGCAATTGTGAGATTGCATATATTGACGAAGGAAAGGGTGAACGCACCCTGTTGTTTATTCATGGACTGGCTAATTATGCCATGGTCTGGAAGAAAAATATTGATTATCTCCGGCAATATTACCGGTGTATAGCTATAGACTTACCGGGTAACGGCCTTTCGGACCGCAATGACCATGCTTTCGGGATCAAGTTTTTTGCAAAAAGTGTTCATGATCTCATTACCGAACTTGGCCTGACCAGCGTTTGTCTTATAGGGCATTCTATGGGTGGCCAGGTGGCCATGGCGACTGCAATTGCTTACCCCAAATGTGCAGAATCGCTGATACTTTGTGCTCCTGCCGGTTTTGAGCGGTTCTCGTCGCTGGAGAAAACAATGTATTATGCTACGCTCCACATGTTCGATTTTATTTCGAGCGAGGAGCATAGTTTGCGAAAGACTATTGAGACGAGCTTTTTTAAGAATCATTCGCAGGGGGAGGGTATTGTGAAGGAATTGGTCGGGCTCATGAAAACTTACACAGGAGGTTACTATAAAAAGATGGTAGAAGCCTGTATCAGGAGCATGCTTGAAGATTCAGTTTTTGATCAACTGGATGAAATAACCCAGCATACGCTCATTTTATTCGGTGACCATGACTCGTTTATCCCTAACAGGTTGATTCATCATATGTCTACCGAACAACTAGCCACGGAGGCCTCGGAGCGAATTAAAAATTCATCCTTGCGCATCATCCCTGATTGTGGTCACTTTGTTCAAATCGAAAAAGCTGATGAGGTGAATAAGTACATCATTTACTATTTGGAGAAAGAGCAGTAGGTAATTGTTAATCTTTAATGGTGGGAATTAAAAAAGGATGCGCAGTGCGCATCCTTTTTTATATTTTAATCTTATTTTAATTAAGCTTTCTTAGAAGCTTTTGCTGGTTTTTCTTCGGTGCCGGCAGCTTCTGTGTGCTGAGCAACTAATTTTTCCAGGTTTTTTACTTGTTTTTTCAGGTCGTGGATGGTCTTGTACAGGTCATCCATTTCGCTGCGTTTTGCAACAGGCAAGCTTTCCATTGATTTTTCGAGCTGAAG
The DNA here is from genome assembly GCA_947379685.1 of Flavipsychrobacter stenotrophus. Lineage (GTDB taxonomy): Bacteria > Bacteroidota > Bacteroidia > Chitinophagales > Chitinophagaceae > Flavipsychrobacter > Flavipsychrobacter stenotropha_B. The sequence goes on from CANCOG010000017.1 coordinate 8,354, forward strand.
GTCGATATCCCTGCGAAGTTTTGTCTGTAAAGAGCCAACTTCTGCCATCAGTTTGCTGTAATCGTCGCTTTCGAACAAAGAAACAAAAACCTTGTCGCTGATGTTCAACCACTCCTGGTACAATCCGAGCATGCTGGTAACTTCCTTGCCTTCCTTCACTTTCTTAGCAGTGTTTTCAGCAAGTGCATCCATTACTTTCTGACCCTGGTTGTAGATCATGTACTGTAATTCAGCATTCTTGATGTTGTATACAGTAATGCGGTTAGACAGGTCGTTCCATGTGCTGATTGCCTTTGTGTACTGGTTAGGAGTCACCATTTTGTTGAACGGAGCAGCAGCTTCGGCCATTTTACTGTGCCATGTGTTGTAACCGTTCAGCATATCGCCGAAAATCTGAGAATGGTTCATAGCAGGATTGTTCGTCATGCCACGCATTTGGTTGTAACCATTCATTCCAGCTTCTGACATTTGCTTCATACCGTCTGTAAACATGTTACCGAGGTCCTGCATTTGCTTGCGGCTGTTTTCTGGAAGGAAGCCCAGATATTTATCCATCATGTCCTTGTACAATTCAGGGTTCATCATCTGCTTGTATACGTCCATGTTGAATGATTTGTCCTGGATAGACTTGAACATTGGTTCCCAAATTTCAGTGAATTTTGAGAAGCCCATGCCTGTGTTGATCATGTTCTTATAAGCGTCCTGAATTGTACCGCCCTGGAAATTCTTCTGCCAATCTGCGAAACCGTTGTTCATCATTTCGTAGAATTTAGTGAAGGCCTCACCAACTGGCTCAGTTGCTTTTTTATATGAATCAGCACTGAATGGGTTCATGTTCTGCATGTTGTTCATCCAGTTATTGTTCTGGAAGCCATTCATCCAGTTAGTCCACTGGTTCATGTTGTTCATGTTATTCATATTGTTCTGCCATTGTGTGAACGGGTTATTGTTCATGAATGGGTTAGCAGTATGATTAGTATTGTTGAAAGAAGTAAATGCAGCGAATGGATTTGAGCTTGTGCTGTGATTAGTATTACCCTGTGCAGCCATATCCCAAATTTTCTTTGCATTTTCCATCTGAGTTTTCATGAATGTTTCGAAAAACTCATTTGCTTTATTGCTGGTTTCTTTTGCGCTTTCTTTTACGTGCTCAGTAGCTGATGCTGCCTGCTCAGTTGTTTTTGTAAACATATTTTTCTGACCTTCCAGCCAGTTCTTGTACCACTCGCTACCTTTCTCAATAGTCTCGCTGACAACCGGATTAGCGGAAGTAAGCTTTTTTGTGTTTTCCACAATAGTATCCAACACCTGTTTTTGGGTGCTTACTATGTTGTCTACGATGTTGGTGTTGTCTTGCAAAGCCATTTTTGTTGGTTTTTATAAATTAATATGTGTTGTCTCGTGTTTGGAAAAAAGATTTTTTTACTACTTTAGCGAAATCAAAGAATAAATCTATTCTTGTCGATTTCCCATGCCTTCTTTCGCGGTGCAAAGGTACAGATTTAAAGTTAAGTAAATGTAAAAATACTGCTAATGATAGGGGTATAACAATTTTTTAACCATCCTTCAACAATCAGGCATCAAGCGAATCAGGCTTATTTTGTGCGTTACTGTTGTCAAATTGTTTTTTGTAAAAAAATTTCGCCCCCGCTTCTTTTCTATTACTTTCGCACAAATTTTTCAATTTTATGTTACAACCTGGAGACGAATTCCGTCATGTTTACAGCTACACTCAGGAAGATGTAGATACTTATGCAAGAGTGAGTGGTGATACCAATCCCTTGCACATTGACCCGGCTGCCGGGGCTGCCAGTATGTTTGGCCGCAATATTATTCATGGCTTTCTTGGTGCCAGTGTGTTTACCAAAATATTTGGTGTGCTTTGGTATGCTGATGGTCACATATACATGACACAAAGCATGAAGTGGCTGAAGCCAATGTTTGTTGGCACTGAGTATGAAGCTGTAGTTAAGGTAAAAGAGATTTTCCCGGAAAAGAACCGCATTTTGTATGATTGCGCGGTGTACAATAAAGAAACCGGAGAGCAAACTATTGCCGGTGAGGCAATGTTGCTGAACAAGAAGCAATACATTTGGTAATAACCATTATTCGTATAAAACAGGTATGGCACACTTCTGAAGTGTGCCATACCTGTTATTGGGGGTGTTTGGATGAGATTAAGGATACCTTTAATCCTCCCAAAATTCAGTGCCTTTTTTATCAATGTAGCCAAAGTCGTCGTTTACCTCAACGAGGGCGAGACCATCTACAAAACTATCGATGAAGTCTTCATATTTACACGGTATTACCAGTGTGCCGGTAGTGTCAATAAAGCCCCATTTGTCTTTCAGGCAAACGGCTGCCATCCCTTCAGCAAAATCCATAACTTCATCATAGATGCACGGAACGAGCACTTTTCCCTGTTCATCCTTAAATCCTGCTTTCTCGTATTGTTCGTCATAGAAAATGGCGAATCCTTCTGAGTACTCCAGGTCATCAGGCTCTTCAACGGTCTTGCCATTTTTATCAATGAAGTGCGAATTGCCATTTAACTCGGCAAAAGCGACCCCGTTCTTAAATGGCGTTACCATGTCGTACTTGCAGGGTATTACCAGTTTTCCAGTCTTGTCAATGAACCCCCATTTGCCTTTCTGCTCAACAATAGCGAGACCGTCAATAAACTCTTCGGCATCGGAGAAGCTACAGGGTATAATCTCTGTGCCGGTTTGGTCTATGTATCCATACTTCCCCTTTTTTTCTACAGCGGCCAATCCTTCCTTAAAAAAGGAGCCATAGTCATACTTATAAGGGATGACGAGTTTTCCCGCCCTGTCAATGTACCCGCATTTATCATTCATGCGGACTTCAGCAAGCCCTTCGGAGAATGGGTTTGTGTTCTCAAAGGTGCACGGGATAATGATTTTTTTATCGGGAGTACAAAATCCCCAGTTCTCCCTTTTGCGATAGGGAATCAGTATTGTATCGTCGCTTACAGTGGTGGTTGCGCCTGCAAGCACATTGGGGCTGAGGTTAATGATGCGCGCTTTTTTATCGTTCATGAAATTTCGGTTGAGATTGGTGGATGTTGAAGGCTTTGCTGTATTACTCTGCTAAATTAGGCATTGTGCCAATTAGTTTAACTCTGTATTAAATAAATATATCGGGGACGTACGCGGAAAGCTCTTTTTTATTATCTTACGCTACAAACATATATTTATGAATACACCAGAAAAAAGAGTTGTATTAGTTACGGGAGCTACCGGAGGCCTGGGTACTGCAATGTGCAGGAAATTGTATGATGACGGATATACTGTTGTAGCCAATTACCGAAATGAGGAAAAAGCATTGGAATGGCAGAAAAAGCAACTGGAAGACGGCTATGATATTGCTATTTACTATGCTGACGTTGCAGATTTTGATTCGTGTGGAGCAATGATAGATAACATAGTAAAGGACAAGGGCCATGTAGATGTGCTTGTGAATAATGCAGGAATTACCAAGGATGGCGCTTTCAGGAAGATGAGTTACGAGAACTGGAAGAGCGTGATGACTACGAACCTTGATAGTGTTTTCAATTGTACGCGTCACGTAATTAACCCAATGATAGACAGAGGTTTCGGGCGTATTATCAATATATCATCGGTTAACGGGCAACGTGGACAGTTTGGGCAGGCCAACTATTCTGCTGCAAAGGCAGGAATGCACGGTTTTACAAAGACCCTGGCTATGGAAGTGGCAAGCAAGGGGGTAACAGTTAACACAATATCTCCTGGCTATATTGGTACTGATATGGTAATGGCAGTAAAGGAAGAGATCCGGAACCAAATCATTGCGCAAATACCAATGGGCAGGCTCGGCGGAACTGAAGAAGTGGCCTATCTTGTTTCATTCCTCGCTTCGGAACATGCTAACTTTATTACGGGGGCTAATCTGAGTATAAATGGCGGGCAGCACGTGTATTAATAGTCCTTTTTGTCAAAAAATTTCTTTTTAATGTGATATTCTTATTAGTGAGTCATTAGGATATGCAAGACATCTTAAATCATAGTCGTCTGTGAATTAACATTCGCATGTTTGCATTTTTTTATAAAAACAACATTAATATCATTTTATAGAGGAATAGTGTGTAGATTTACGGCAGAAATTTATTAACCCAACCCTTAATCAATTTAGTATGCCCGAATTGAACGACGATATTTTGCCTCAGTTTATTGTGATTGACGACGATTACATCAACAATACAATTTGTTGCATGTTTATCAAAGAAGGCATTCCTGGTGCTGTAGCCAAGACTTTCACCAATCCTGAGGCCGGTCTGCGGCACATAAAGGAGACATATACCAACAATATTACGGGTAAAGTAATATTGTTGCTGGACATTAATATGCCTACACAAAGTGGCTGGGAGGTGCTTGATTATTTTGAAGGATTTCCCGATTCGATAAAGGATAGTTTCATGATATACATGTTGTCATCTTCAATAGATAGCAATGATAAGCAGAAAGCAAGCGAGCACCCACTTGTGAGTGGCTACATTCAGAAACCATTGTCGTTCCAGATAGTGCAATCGATGGTAGAAGAGTCGCGGCAAACTGTATCTATCCGCTAACAGAATTCTGTTATAGTTTAGGGTGCGCCGTGGTTTTTAAGAACGGGCTGACTTTTTAAAGCTTTTTTTCAGGTTCAGGTAATCGAGATAATAAATGACCTTTACTGACAGGCTGTTGCTTTGCGGCAGCCTGAATGCGTAGTCGACATCTTTGAAATAGTTGTCGATGATGTTATTGTCCTGCGGGCTTATGATTATGTTTTGGTACACCACACTGATCTCGCTTCCCGGCCTGAACTGCCAGATGTAGCTGGTGTAGATATTGAAGGAATTGAAGTTTACATTCTTGTTCGTAGTGTAGGCGGTAGATTCTTCCAGGTTACCATCGTTCGTCAATAATGAGTATTTCGAGTATTTTGCCTGAGACCAATAGTGCCTTGCATCGAGCTTGAGCGACATTTTGTTATTGAAAATGTATGTAGCGCTCAGGGTATTGGTAACCGTATTGACGTTGCGGGTACCCAAATAGATATTCCCATTTACATTGTCTACAAACCCTACATCGTTCTTTAATGAATTTACCTGAAACTGGTAGATCATAGAGAACTTATCAGAGAACCGGTATCTCGGAGAAAGGGTCCAGTAAAAATTGTTACGGTCCTTAGTAGCAAACCACTGGTTGTTCATCTCTCCATCGAGGGCGAATTTTTTCCGGTAGTCTGACGAAAAGTAGCCACCGATCTGGAAGCAACGGGGAGATAAGTACACTCTTCCAGGTGTCCTCGGTTCGTAATAGTCATTGGTAGTTTTGGGTTGTATTATCCAGTAAAAACCAAGGAAAAGGTAGTTTTTAAGGGTAAGGTAATGTGAACCGTTTATGTTGAGTGACTGAAATACATCGGGGTTATAAACGCGGTAGTAGTAGATGTGCATGTTGTTGGAAAACGAGTTCGCTTTCCAGAATGGCGTATAGATATTGTAAGACTGATTGAAGCTGTAGGTTACAATGTTATTCCGGCTCAGATAGCCGAGGTCGTTTGGGTTGAATTTGTCGCTGATGGAATTGGTTTGCAGGCTCCATGTATAATTGCCCTTTATTTTCGCGATATCGAGATAGTACCTGTAGCCTGGGGTATGTAGTGTAGAATCATAAATCTGACTCCTGTCGCCGGAGCCATCGATTCCGTAAGTATTTGATTTGTTGGCGAATTTAAACAGCAGTGCAGCCACATCGGCATTGTAGCTGTTCTCTTTCCGGGTTACGTTTGTGTTGATGAAGCTTATGTAGGAATTATTTTTGAGGGCCTGGTCGAGCACCACAACATTGTAATTAGTGAGCGGGGCGGTTTGTACCTGCCTTTCTTTCCCGTTGAGGGTATCGGTGACGGTTGCATAGGTGGCTGCAGAAACTGCATTAAAAAAGCCAATCCCCAGGTTGAATTTAGTTCTGCCGGAAATTTTAGTTGCATTATATAATCTGGTTGAGGTAGGGTTTTTAGAAACGACTTCATTGCTATCCAGGTTACTATTGATATTGCGAGAATTTACCGGAGTACCACCCACTCTGCGTGAATAAAAGAGGTCGTTTTTGTTGAACAGGTCTACGCCTTCAGTAAAGAAGTAACGCCTTTCATCATACTTCACTTCTATAGGGGATAGGTTGAGCACTTTATTGTCGTAGAGCGTTTGTCCGAAATCGGGAACGAGGGTCATGTCGAGCGTGAAACTCTCATTAATTCCATACTTTACATCCAGGCCACCATTAAGGGTCTTCGTATTTGTGTGCTGGTAATTTTCGCCGTACGCAGAAACATATGGGAGCAATGCCAGTCTAAGTGGTGCTTTAATTTCACTGATGTTTTCGAGTGTTCCTGTCTGGCATAAAAAATTAGCAACACCCGGTACTACAGGGTTCCAGAAAGATTTTTCGCGGGAGCGCCTGATTGTCCTGAAAAAATTGACACCCCATTTTTGTGCAGTTGTTTTTGGAAACCTGAGCGCTGAATAAGGTATTTTTATTTCGACGGTCCATCCATTTGTGTCAATATTTACTTTAGAATACCAAGCAGCGTTCCAGCTATAGTCGAAACCGTCAAATTTTACTTTTGCATCGGCCTGTACTCCGGCGGCAGTAACCACGAATGCCGATCCGTTCTGCTGATCGAAATAGGTGTCGAAAACAACACCGAAGGCATCGGTATTATTGTAATCATATTCGTCCCTGGGCGTTAGTTGTTTTAGAATACTATCGGGGCTGCTGTCATGCATCGTCGCTCCTATGTATACAGCATCGTCATCATATACTATACTTACTTCTGTTTCCAGTGCCGAATTGCTACCGGGATGTGGTGTGTTTTGAATAAAGCCAGTTGCATGTTCAGCCCGTTCCCAAATCGGTTCGTCTAGTTTGCCATCTATGGCAATGGTTTCGTTTGACCTGCTGGCATGGGTGTTTTTTTTAACAGTCTGGCCAGACACATTGCATGAATGCGCCAATGCGAACAAAAGTAATGCCAGAAAGAGTTTGTTGCAGCGGGGCATAAAAGCGAAAAATAAAAGCAAGATGTGTTATTGTCGTGCCCAACACAAAAAGGGGTATAAATAGTATTCATTCTGCAAAAACAGCACCCACAAACATACTCTCACTTCTACTTCAAACGGAACTTAAGCCCTAGAAATTCGTCGAGAATGTACTTTTGATTCCGCTGAATGCAGGTTCGTAACGACAAACGCCACCAGTACAGTTAATGCCACCAACTTGTTTTACGTATGCAAGTGTAAAGCGGTGTGCGCCCTTAGTGAAGGCACCGAATACGTTGTAATAGTGGTTTGCTTGCTTTACGTTCGGGTTGTTCTTGTTCGGGTCGAAGTTGTACATGTCGGAAACCGAAATAGAGAACTTTGGAGCAAGGTTATATTCAACTAAAGCAAATGCCCATGAGCCATAGTCTTGCTTAGTGTTCATATATTGTAATTCCACCCTGATCGATTTAGTTTCGTTGAAACGGTGTGTAACTTCGGTGAATGGCGTTACCGCAAACACCATTGGCTGGTTCAGCGGGTAAGTAGCCTGATATACCTTTTGATTGTATTCCATGTACTGGATACCGAACTGTAATATCCATGACTCGATACCCTGGTAGTTTGCTTCAAAATACCCTTCGCGGAATAGCTTGGCATCCTTTAAATTATTGATGCGGGTATAAGTGAATACGAAACTAAGTGAGTCGTTTGGTGAGTAATTGGCGTTAATTGTAGTTGCCAGTTCTGAAAGGTCCTGAGAAGCCGGTGTATAGCGGGAGATCAATCTTTCAGGCCTCAGTAATGCAACAACGGGTTGCCAGTTGATCTTGCCACTGTTGGGTGAATTCAATGAACTGAGCGGGGCTGTCAATAGCTGGAAATTTTCTGTGCGTTTAGCAGCAATATTCACAGAGAAGCCCTTTTTTCCCCAGCTGACTGTTGAATACTCAACGTTGCCAGCTCTGTCTTTAAGAGATACTGTAGAATCAACTACTAAAGCCTCGTGGGTCTTATACGCCCCTTCAGCATACCATGAAAAGTTTTTATAGGTAAGTGTGTTATAACCAGTGAATGCGTAGGTGTTGTATCTCGGCAGATAGCGGTTTTCCAGCGGCTGGCTATTGATGTTTGATGCGATTGTTTTCATAGTTGCGTCGTCAAGCGTACGGTCAACTACACCAATACCCGGCAACAGATGAACCTTACCCACACTGTAGTCGCTTTCAGCATTAAATCCCCGAATTACCGGAGCGTATTTTCCAAACAGCACTTTCTGCTGGCCAGTGAAGCCTTTAAGGTTGATTTTTTTACCTAATTTATATTTGAGTTCCGCGCCAAACAGGGCATTGTCAATGAGCAATCCACGGTCTTCATAGGAGCGGAACAAAACACCGCTGCCTATCTGATCATAAATATTCCCAACTGTAATTGTAAGGTCATCGAGCTCCTTAGTAATACTGTAAGAGCCAATGCCTGACGATGTCATTGCCTGGGCAGGGTTATTGAGGTTAGAATTGTTAAAGATATCTGCACGCATGGCAAATGTCCACCCGTGTGTATTGTATCTTAGGCTTACCCATGTCTCGCTGCCAGTAAGTGCATTGTCATACAGCGGGTTTCCCGACGCACCAATGGTGGAATCTTTCTGAAAAAAGTTAAGATTGGTCTGTACATCGCCCGATAATGTGCCCTGTGCAAATAAACCTGCGGGAACGCAGATTATCAGTAATAAAAGGATAGCTTTGTTCATTAATATTGCTCTATTGTTAAATTTTTTCCGAAATTAGCCGCAAAATACAACTTTGGCAAAGTTTTCGCTTATTATTTATAAAAACAAGAATTCATGAGAAAATTACTTTTGGCAGCCGTCGTTTTATGCTTTGCCTTTAGCCTGCAGGCGCAGGAACTCCCAAACACTCAGATCAAGGATCTTAAGGAAGGTAAGAAGGTTGCCTTTAAAGATATAGTTGAGAGTGGAAAGGTTACCGTTATCAGTTTCTGGGCTACGTGGTGCATTCCGTGTAAGAAAGAGATCAAGAACATATCTCAGCAGTTACCCGCCTGGAAGAAAGAAGCTGACTTTAACTACATCACTATATCTATCGATGAATCGCGTGCAGAAGGAATAGCCCGCACTTATGGTATTTCTCAGGGCTGGAATTTTCCGTTCTACATTGATCCGAATTCTGACCTGAAGCGCTCATTGAACTTTCAGAACGTGCCCTATACTTTGGTTATAGACAAAGCAGGTAAGGTAGCGTTTGCGCACACCGGTTATGAAGAAGGTGGTGAGCAGGAAGTATTTAAGAAAGTAAAGGAACTGGCGAAATAATTGTTAATAGTTATTTGATGACTGATTTGCCGTATGCCGATTTGGTGTACGGCTTTTTTTTGCGTTTTGAGGTTGCGTATTCTCTTTGTTATGCAAACTATTAATTATAGATTTATGCAGCTTAAAACACTGCTTATGTTTAATGTATCCCGGGTATTCGTTTTCCTTTGTTTAACCATTCTTTCATTCGGTGCTGCGGCACAATCGAATCCGTTAGACAAAATGCTGGTAAAGGGCCAGGAATTATTGAATGATGGAAAATTTGATGATGCCGAAAAATACGTTGTAGGGCTGCTGAAAACAAACCCAGACTATGGTGACGGGTGGGATCTTTTAGCCGCCATTACATACAAACAGTATGAACAAAGCAAGGCGTTATCGATTTCTCTTTCTGGTGGCTTTAGTGTAGAGGCAAAGGATGAAAATGGTAAAAAAGTAAAAGGGGCCGATTCGCTGTTGAAAAGTGTCAATGATTTCTTGAAGGATTTTAATCCTAAGAAAAAGGCGTACAATAAATTCTTGTATACGATGCGAAAAGCAACCTGTTCATCGAGGGAAGCCTACCAGTCTTCGGTGTTTATCAGAACGATGAATGTTGACGTAGAGGTCGATTCCAATGTGAGCAAGAAAGCACTGAAGTATTTTTCCGAGGCAGAAGCGGAATTTGCCAATAAAAATTATAATAATGCAGCCACGCTTTACAAGCGGGCATGCGAAGAGCAGCCTGATTTCTATAAGGCGCATATGTACCTGGGTGACTGCTATTATGCTACTAAGAATTATACCGATGCCATTATTTCTTTTAAAGCGGCCAGGGATAAATTCCCGTTTCTGCTGGAGCCAAGGAAGTACCTGATAGATGCTTATGGCAAAACTTACCTTTATGATAAGTGCGTAGACGAGGCGGTTCAAACCATGTTGATATATCCGGATCTTTCGATGCTACAGAAATTGGAAGATGCGGCATACATGGATCACCGAAAGGTGGATATAAAATGGACACCAAGGGCGGTATTACCCAATGTTGTTGAAAAGAAGGGGTTGCATGACATTAATAGTTATACTGACGGCGATGATACGGTTGTGTTGGCCCCCTGGATTGCCTACACAGCGGCGTTGGAAAAGATATCATCATTTTGCGATACCAACGGGATAGTGATAAAGCCGACCGGGTTGACGAGGTCAAAATACCTTGAAGTGTATAGCTGGGAGGAAATGTTGAAAAATAGCATAGACCCGGCACTCGATGAAGCCCGCAGGATGCAAAAGCTTGGTTATCTGGACTGCTATGTACTCGTGAGTTGTTTTCACTATGATTTCTACAACCAGTATCGTGATTTTGTTACGAACAATAAGGACAGGGTTGTAGCCTATTTCAAGACATTTACCAAGACACGACAGTAGTTTGCATTAATATTGTCCTGCAAAAAAAGCAAGTATGTATTTCACGTTATTAGCCATTCATTCTTTGTTGCGCTGGTTGGTGCTGATTAGTTTGGTTTTGGTACCAATAATTGGGTACACCGGTTGGCTAACGGGACGGAGTTTTACAAAAAGAGACAACCTTTTGAGGTTGGTGGCAACCACCGTTTGTCATATTCAGGCAGTTGTTGGTATTACTTTGTATTTCGTTAGCCCTGTGATCGACTACTTTTTGCATAACTATGGAACTGCAGTACATATGCGGCAGATACGGTTCTTTGGTATGGAGCACAGTTTAATGATGTTGGTGGCGGTGGTGCTTGTCACCATTGGTTCGGCCAAAGCAAAGCGCAAGACCGCTGACAAAGATAAGTTCAAAACGCTGGCGGTCTGGTTTACAATAGGACTGGTGGTGGTTTTGCTCAATATTCCCTGGCCATTTTCTCCGTTGGTAGCCCGGCCTTTTTTAAGGGGTTTTTGAGTTATTGACAGTCAAGGCCGTTTCTGTGAGTCGGATATCTTTTTATGTCTTCTTCCTAGCTGAAGCCTTGGTCTTTGGTTTACAAAGAGATTTTCCGTTCTCGTCTTGTCAGGGGCGTAAGTTGAATAGTCACTACAATTTATTATAACAGGCGATACCTACGGCATCGGTGGGATTCGGCTATTGTGCTATAAATATGTGATGCCGAATGGCATCATTTTAGAATTAGTTGATTTCCTTACCCCTCCCCAAGTTCATATTTCGCACCTCCGTCTCCCAATAGATCAAGGTCCACTTCCATGCCTGAAATACCTTCGATGGAGCCGCGGATGTGGGCTGCGTTGAGGAGTACTTTTTCCAGTTGTTTTTCGCGGGCTTTCCAGAGTTTTTCCATTTGGTCGCGCTCTTTCTGGATAGATATTTTCATACCCATGAAACCTTCACGTATTGCGCTCCATTGTTCCGCAAATTCGCGGCTAACGAGGTAGGTGTACAACAGGGCCATTTTATCGCCGGTATTCTTTTGGCTCTTGCTGGCGTTGGCTACCTTCATGATCAGATCGCGTAACACGTGTACCAGCGGTTTTGCATCGGAGAAGTTGCAGATCCAGATACCTTGTTTTTCGCCAAACCCATCCTTCATGTCTTTAGGCATTGCCTGAGTTACTATTACCGCAACGTCGGCTCCCAAGGCACGCATATCGGCCTTCAGTTTTTCGATCCATTCATCGCTGAAATCCTTGGTGCGCTTGCTTTCGAATATGATCTTGCCACATTCCTGCCCGTAGCTGTTCCGTACGGTTTGAATACAGTCGGCCCCTCTAACCCCCTTACCTACTTCGCTGATGATATCAAACGGGAAACTCTCTTTCAGCATTTGTTCCAGAGCCAGTTCCTGAACCTCTCCCTGCAGCTGCATAGAACCCTGTTCTGCCTTGCGCTGCATTTCTTCTACCAGTTTACGCTGTGCATCGAGCTGCATGTCCTTTTCCCGCAACTTCATCATGAATTCCTGGTCCCGGAGGCGGTTCTTGTCGTCTTCTTCCTTCTTGATCAGCTCAGTGATTTTGGTGCGCTCTTCCATCAACTGGCGCTGCACTTCGAGTTCCAATTCCTGCTCGCGCGTTTTCAGGTTCTGCATTTGTTTCAGGAATTCAAGTTCCTTTTCGCGGGCCTGGGTGAGCTTTGTTTCATTGGTCTTATTGGCATCTTCCAATAGCCGGAGCTGGTGTTCGAAATCAGACTGGATCTTGCTGGTCAGTTGTTTGGCCATTTCTGCCTCAGCCGATCTTTTGTAGGCTTCCAGCTTTGTATTCAGCTCCAGTTCCTGTGCTTCTTTTTGTTGTTGCAATTGTTGCTCGCGGGCTATAAAACTGTTTTCCTTTTCTTTAAGGTCGCGTGCCCATTTCTGTTGATCTTCCAGTTGCTTGTCTTTTTCCTGGAGTTGCAACTGGTATTCAGTATCCCTCAGCTTTAATTTTTCCTCTTCCTCTTTCTTCAGCGCTTCCATGAGTTTGGTGCGTTGGTCCATGAGTTTGCGCTCTGTTTCCAGTTCCAGTTCCTGCTCTCTGTTTTTGAGGTTTTGTTCCTTTTTGAGAAATGCTAATTCCTTTTCCCTGAGCTCGGCGAGTTTTGCCTGGTCATTTTTGCTGGCATCTTCCAGCAACTTTAGCTTGGTTTCAAAATCGGACTGGATCTTTTGCGTGAGCTGTCGGGAGAGGTCTCCCTCCACTGTTTTTTTATAGGCTTCCAGTTTCTGATTCAGTTCGAGTTCCTGAGTCTCTTTTTGGGCTTTGACCTGCTCCTGTTGTTGTTGCAACTGCTGTTCGCGTTGTCTGAAACTATTTTCTTTGTCTTTTATTTGTTCTTCCCATTTGCGGTTGAATTCCTTTCTCATTTCCTCCCTTATGGTCTGGGCAAGGGCCTCTGTAGGTTCAAACTGGGTATTACAATTTGGGCAAATAATAGTCGTAGACATAGCTTTTCGGAATAGAGCCGCAAGTTAGGAAAATAATTAGCTGATGGAGGGGAGATTAGCTAATTAGCTGATGTGCAAATTAGTTGATTGTGCGCTGAATTTAATTAGCTGATTTGTTGATGGGGTGCAGAATTTAATTAGCAAATTGGCAGATGTGCTGATTAGCTGATTTTGTGCTGAATTTAATTTGGCAGATTAGCACTAACTTTAAATGAAGGGGTTAGTCAAATCCGGCATGCCAGTTTAACACTTTCAGTGTTGGTGTTTTATGTTTATATACCACCGGTTTCACCGGTGGCTATTCATAGTGAAGCCCTTCGAGCTTCCATTGAGTGACGAAATGAGGTGTGGTGTTCGGGATTTTTCAAAAATTTATATCGCACAATTAGCTAATCAGCTAATTCGCACATCAGCTAATTAAAGATTATCTTATGCTCTGTTTCCCTTCGTAATCAACTGGGATCGAGATAAAGATGCCGTGTTTGCCGGTCTTTATCGAGCCCGTTAATTTAAGGGTAACTTCTTTATTGAACAGCAGTTCGAAAGCATTGGGTAGGACTTTGGCGAGGTCTACAGTCAGGGCGACGGGCAACGAAAAAGTATCCAATTTTGGGATGGTGGATTTTTTGGTAACCAATGCTTTACCGAGGTGATGGTTATTTACAAAGACATCGACGTCGGTATTCTTCAGCTTCATGC